>JBGQCZ010000102.1:0-10925 GCA_041495645.1 Gemmataceae bacterium
AACCACGAAATCCACCGCGGATGCCCCTGATGGCGCGGATTTGCGCGGATCAGACGTGGTTAATTGCTTATCCGCGCAAATCCGCGCCATCAGCGTCATCCGCGTTCTATTTCTTGGATTAATCAATCAAGTCGTTGTCGCCAAAGATCGTGAAGCCCATTCGCGCCAGGGTTCCGACTGCCATTTCGTGGTCGGCGACGTGCAGAGCGAGGGCGGCGCAGCCTTGGGGGCCGATCAGGAGCGGATAGGCGTAGTGGATGTCGATTTCGGCAGAGAGCAGCGCTTTGCAGATGTGGGCCAACGGTTGGCGGCCTTCGGGCACTTTCACCACCAGCAGATCGCTTTCGGTAATGGGCAAATGAGCGGAATCGAAGATCTCGCGGGCGCGCTCGGGATCGCTTAGCACCATGCGAATGATCGCGCAATCGGCGGAATCGACAACCGTAAGCGAGACGATGCGGATATCGGTGGATTCGAACTTACGAACCAGGTCCATGAGCGCGCCGAGGCGATTTTCCAGAAACACGTTGAATTGACGCACGCTGGGCCAATCGCGATCGCGAGCGGTTTCAAATTCGGTTCCTGCGCCTTCTCCGAAGCTCATGGGCGAAGTCTCATTTCGGATTTGATTGTTTGATCAGCAATCGCCAGGCGAACTGGCGCAGCGGGTCGTGGTCCGGGTCGTCGAGCGGCAGCGGATCGCGGCACGGGCCGGGGCGCAGCACTTGTTGCTGCAGCCATTCTTTGATCTGTTTCGCTACATCCGGCGGAACGGGGAATTCCAGTCCCGGGTTGGGCCGGATGCCCCAATCGTCGCTCGGTTTGCTTTCGGGGAAGCGGTGCAGGGTCTTGCCGCTGGGCCGCGTGAATGAGCCGGTCGTGAGTTTGTATTGAAGTTGGTTGAGTTCCTGGATGTAAATGGTCTTTTGCACGCTGCCTTTGCCGAAGCTGCGTTGGCCAGCGATCTTCGCAACCTTGTGGTCCTGCAAGACCGCCGCGATCATCTCCCCGCCGCCTTTCGTTTCTTCGTCAATGAGCACGATGGTCGGAATGCCCTCGAGCAGGCCGCTGCCGTCGGTGAGCGCATGCCGCCTTTGACCTTCCTGGCGGTCCGTGACTACGGCGATGGTGCCGGACTTGATGAACAGGCCGGCGATGCTCGTCGCGGGGTCCACAAATCCGCCGGGATTGCCGCGTAAGTCGAATACCAGCCCGCGCATTCCCTGGGCCTTCAGCCCGCGCAGCACGTCTTCCATTTCGCTGTCGGACCCGCTGCCAGGGTAATTCACGTTTGCAGTATCGATGAAACCGAGCCGTACATAGCCGATGCGGCGTTCGTGGTCAAGCAGGTAGTCCCAACTCTGGTCGATTCGGCGGCGCACGCCGAAGACCGATTCGACTTTGAACATGATGGGATCGAGCTCGAAATGCAGCGGTTTGTCCTGACCGATTCGGCGGAGTGTCAGTTTCAGCTTCGCGCGGTTGGCGGCGTCCACATTCGAAAGGCGCTGAAACAATTCGGCGCCTTCCAGCGAGTCGAGCGGCTTGTCGTCGATGTGGGTAAGCACATCGCCCGGTCGCACGCCGGCGCGTTGGGCGGGACCGCCGGGATGCACGAGGGCCACGCGCGCCGGTCCGCGCTGCGGGGCTTGTCGGGTCGTCCGCGCGGGCATGTCGAAATCCTGAGTCGGGTTGAATTGCAGCGGGGTCGTCTCGAAATCGAGCCCGACACCGCTGACCATGGATTCACCGTAAGCGCGGCGATCGTTGGCGTAGACGATGCCGCAATAGGGATCGAGCACGCGCGGCAGGGCGCGCAAGCTGATGAGCAGCGCCCGCTGGTCGCGCAGGGCGTCGCGATCGCCGAGGCGCTCGCGCGCCGTGGTCAGAATGTGGCGCAACTGGTTCGCATCGGTGGCATGGGCTAAATCGGCCTTCACGCTCGCGGGCAGCGGTTCGCGCGCGACTTCGTACAACCCGGCCAGGGCTGCTTCGAGAATTTTGGCTTGTGCGATCGGTTTGACGTAGCTTTCTTCAATGGTGCGGGCTACGGCGAGCAATTGTTCCGCGTAGGTTCTTGCCTGCATCCGCACGCCATCGGAAGCGCTCGCGGGCGAACCATCGCCCGGATTGGCGGCACGTCCCGTGCCCGCTGCCAGGAGCAGCGCAACGCCCACGATCATCCCGCGCATGACGGTCCCCTTGGCGACCAGACGTGATCCTGGATAGTATGGTAGCCGCGAACAGGTGCTTTCGCAACGACAATGCGGCCGGGTTGGCGCACGAGCCGAACCTTTGCGAGGCCGAAGTGTCTGGTGGTTTGTTAGGGATCGATCGATGCGGCGTCAAATAACGAGTTAGCGCCAACGAATAACCGGCAGCCGTGTTGTGCCGCTAAAAGAATAAAAAGCCTCTCCGACGCGTCCAAAAAATAATCGCGAAAGCGCCCGCCCACATCGCGCCTCTGGAAGTTTGGGGATTCTCCGTTTCTCTCTGGGGCGAAGCCATGCCGAACGGACCCATGAACAACGTGTTGCGCCAAATTCGACGCCTAGTGGCGCGGCCGGGTGCGGGCGCGCAGTCCGACGAGGACTTGCTGGAACGATTCATCATTCACCACGAAGAGGAAGCGTTTGCGACGCTGATCCGGCGGCACGGACCCATGGTCCTGGGCGTATGCCTGCGCCTCTTGCGGCACCGCCAGGACGCGGAGGACGCCTTTCAAGCCACGTTCTTGACCTTGGTTCGGAAGGGAAATTCGATCCGGCAACGCGGATCGCTCGCGAGCTGGCTATATCGAGTGGCATTTCGCATTTCCTTGCGCCTCAAAGCACGGACCGACAAGCGGTTGGCGTCCGAATCACTCAGCGATGCGACGGTGGACGCCGATCCGTCGGCCGATGCCGCCTGGCGCGAAGTGCGCCCGATTCTAGACGCCGAATTGCAGAAATTGCCGGCCAAATATCGCGCCCCGATGGTCCTGTGCTACCTGGAAGGCAAGACTTACGAAGAAGTAGCCGACGAACTCGGCTGCCCAAAGGGCACGGTGGCGATCCGATTGCTGCGGGCGAGAGAGATGCTGAAGCGGCGGCTGGCGCGTCGCGGCCTGGTGGCGGCGGCCGGTGCGGTGATGGCTCATGCGGCGATGCCCGCGGCCCAAGCGGGGGTTTCGCCGGCCCTGGTATCGTCCACTGCGACGTCGGCAATGGCTGTCGCGGCGGGTGCGGCGTTTGCCGCGGCCGCGCCTGCGGGGCTGGCTACGATCATGCAGGAGGCCGGCAGGACCTGGTGGGAAACAAAAATCGGCACGTTGTGCGCCCTGGTGGCCTGCATGGGCCTGTCCTCGTTCGGACTCGGGGGCGGAGCCATGTCGGTCGTCGCGACCGCTCGGATAAATGCCGCGGTGAATTCGGTTGAATCGACCGCGCCGGACAGTCTTGCGATGGGAAGCCCGCGTGACCCGGGCCAACCGGAGCAGGCCGGAGCGCCCCGTTGCGTATGCGTTTGCGTGGTGGAGTTGAAGTTTGGCCCCGACCACCAACTCACCGAAGACACGACAAAGCCAACGCCGCCTGCCCACGCCGAACCTACCAACACTCCGCTATTTGCTCGTTCATTTGTTACGTTGCGTGTCCCCGAAGACGCAATTGACGCGGTTCGCGAAAACGGGTCGGTGGTGCTCGTCCCAAGAAACGTCGAACACACGATGGTCGTGCTGGTCCGGCACGATCGAGAAGCATGCCGCCTCGTGCCGGTTTCCGGCTTGGCTCTGCGCGAGAAAATGACGAACGAAGAAATTCCCCCGCGAGTGGATCACGGCAACACTCTTGGCCAACCACTTGCGGTGGCACAGTCGGTATTCGACCAACGCCCAACTCGCGTCATCTCAGTCGCCCAGCAAGGTCAACTGACCCTGTTTGCCGGCATGGTGCGAATCATTTTCCTCCGGCCGGTTAGTTATCCTCGACCCACGATGTGACGCGTCAGGCGCCGCGACAACTCCGCGGCGCCGATTCCTTGCCCTCCTCCGACTTGACGATTATGCCGATTGTTGCGCATGTGACGGCCGCAAGAAGAAGCGAACTTTCGATAGCATGGCGCCCGCCGTATCAAATTCGGGTGCAAATCCACTTTCCCCCCGCTATACTTCAAGGAGCTTTGATCCCATCGGGCCCGGGCCTTTGTGGCTAGGCGAAACTATGCCTGCTCAGCTCGTCGCGTTAACCGACGGTCCGAACATCCTGCTGGACAAGCCCATTCTGTTGCTCGGGCGGCATCCCGAGTGCGACATTCAATTGAATTCGCGCAAGGTCTCACGAAGGCATTGTTGCATCGCGCAAGTAAGCACGTATCTGGTGGTGCGCGATCTTGGCAGCACCAACGGGATTCGCATCAACGGCGTGCGCGTGCTCGAAGGCCGCTTGAAGCCGGGCGACGAGCTAACCGTCGGCAATTTCCGCTATTCCGTGACTTGGGACGATCGACCTGCGTCCGCACCAATCCATCTCAAACAGCCGCCGATGCCGGAAAAAACGGGCCGCCAGTCGCGGTCGCAACACAATAAATCCCTGCCCGTCGGCCAGCCGCTTACCGACAAAGACGAGGATGAATTGCTCGAGTCGTGCGATGAACCGATCCCCTTGAACCAAGGCGGGAAAAAGGCCGTCAAACCGCCGTCGTCGCTGTTCCCCGAAGACGTCAATCTCATGAGCGATTCCAAGCCGGGCGTGTAGAACGGAATTTATTCCGTTCGCGCCGATCACGTCGCGAATTGGCGGTCGCCCGCATCGCCCAATCCCGGAACGATGTAACCCTTTTCATTCAAATGACTGTCGAGCGCCGCCAGGTAAAGCGGCACGCTCCGAAATTCCTCACGCAATTTCTTCACGCCCTCCGGCGCGGCGATCAATCCCAGGAACTTGATGCGCGGCACGCGCCGCTTCATCAGGATCTCAACCACCACCGACGCCGATCCGCCTGTCGCCAGCATCGGGTCCAGCACCACCGCCAAATCGAGCGGCAACTCCGCGGGCAGCTTGTTGTAATACTCCACTGGCTCCAGCGACACATGATCGCGGTAGAGACCCAAATGCCAGACCTGTGCACTCGGAATGAGTTGTAAAATGGCGTCGGCCATGCCCAGGCCGGCGCGCAAGATTGGAAACAACCCGATGCGCTCGGCCACGGCATGACCGGGGCAATCAGCGAGCGGCGTGGTCACGTTCTTGGGCGACAAGCGCAGATCGGCGCTGGCTTCGACGAACAACAGCCGGGCCAGTTCGGCGACCAGTTCGCGAAACTCCTTGGGCTGCGTGTCGCGGTCGCGCAAGCGCGTCACCTTGTCGCGCACGAGCGGATGATTCGAGACGAACACTTGATCGGACATGATTTACCTCCGCGCAGCGATTATTTCAGGAGGCGGCCGTCAAACGGCAATGGGAACAGGTGTTTGAGTTCGTGCCGGCCGCATTCGCCGGCGAGATTGCCGAGGATTACCTCTATGTTGCCGCCGAATTCCCACAGCAATTGGCGGCAGGCGCCGCAGGGCGGAGTCGGCTGGGCCGTATCGGCGACCACGGCAATGCGCGTAAACTTTCGTGCACCCTCGGAAATCGCCTTGAACAACGCCACCCGCTCGGCGCAAACGGTGAGCCCATACGTGGCATTTTCAACATTGCAACCTGTGAAGACACGGCCATCTTCAGTTTCGAGTGCCGCGCCCACCAGAAATTTGGAATAGGGAGCAACGGCATGAAGCCGGGCGGCGCGTGCCAAATCCAGCAGACTTTGACTCATTTGGCTCTCCGGAGCCATTGTCAGCCAACGATCTCGCGAATCAATGGTTGAGCCGTCGGTGGCGCGTCGTCGATGCGGATCGCGCCACGAACCAAGACCGCGGCTTCATTCAAACGCGCTTCGTCGCGGCCGTACAATTCGACGACCGTCTGCCCCGCCTTCACCCGCTCGCCGACCCGCACCCTTAACAACACTCCGACACCGGGATCGACCGAGTCCTCCGCTCGTTCGCGGCCGGCGCCGAGCCGCATGGCGGCCCGGCCGATCGCCCCCGCTTTCATCTCCGCGATGAAGCCCGCCCGCTCCGCCGGCACATATTGCCGCTTCGTCGCCAACGGCAGGAGTCGGTAGTCGTCAATAATTCGCGGATCACCGCCTTGGCCGGCGACGATCTCACGAAACTTCTCCAGCCCCTTCCCCGAGGAAAGCGCTTCAAGCACTTTCGTGCGAGCGCTTGCGGCATCTTCCGTGATGCTCATCTGGACCATGTGGGCCGTCAGTTCGACCGAAAGCTCTCGCAAGTCGCTTGGTCCGCGGCCCTTGAGCGTTTCGATGCACTCGATGACTTCCAGCGAATTGCCGGCCGCGTGGCCCAATGGTGATTCCATTGCCGTGAGCAGCGCCAGAGTGCGCACCCCGTTCGACTTGCCAATCGCGACCATCGTCTCGGCGAGCTTGCGGGCATCGTCGAATCGCTTCATGAACGCGCCGTCGCCGAACTTCACGTCCAGCACCAGCGCTTGAATGCCCTCGGCCAGTTTCTTGCTCATGATCGACGCGGAAATGAGCGGAATGCTCTCGACGGTCGCAGTCACGTCGCGGAGCCCATAGAGTTTTTTGTCCGCCGGAGCGACAGCTGCGGACTGTCCGATCATCGCCACCCCGACTTTGCGCAGGGCTGCCCTCAGTTCGTCGGGCGTCAAATTGACGCGGAAGCCGGGAATTGCTTCGAGTTTGTCGAGCGTGCCGCCGCTGTGGCCTAACCCGCGGCCCGACATCATCGGTACGATCACCCCGCACGCCGCCGCCAACGGCACCAGCACCAGCGAGGTCGAATCGCCCACGCCGCCAGTGCTGTGCTTGTCCGCTTTCGGCCCCGGCACGTCGGACAGATCCAGCACGGTTCCCGAATGAGTCATGGCTCGGGTGAGTGCGGTGGTTTCCTCGGCATTCATGCCGCGAAGCCAGATCGCCATCAACAAGGCCGAGAGTTGGTAGTCGGGCCAGGAACCGGACGTAGCGGCGGCAACGAACGCGCCGATTTCGTCGTCGGTCAACGCCATCCCGTCGCGCTTCTTGCGAATGATGTCGACCGCGCGCATGAGAATCCTCGGCGATCAAAGTGGGTGTATCTTCGCCGCTACATTGGCGCCGGTCAAGAACAGGCGGCCGAATAGAATATCCACGCCGCCGATTCTCGATTCGAGCTGGAACGACCCATCATGAAAGCCATTTCCTTCCAGGCGCCCAAGCAGATTGCTTGCATTGATGTCGCAGCGCCCGGCAAGCCTGGCTCCGGCGAATCGCTTGTGCGCGTTCATCGCGTGGGCATCTGTGGGACCGACATTAGCGGATACCTGGGCAAGATGCCGCTTTTCAGTTACCCGCGTATTCCCGGCCACGAACTCGGCATCGAAGTGCTGGCTGTCGGCGATGACGTGGTCAACGTCCAACCCAGCGATCGTTGTGCGGTCGAGCCGTACATCAACGACCCGATGAGTTACGCCAGCCGTCGCGGCCGGCCGAACTGCTGCGAGCGGCTCGAAGTGCTCGGCGTCCATCGCGACGGCGGGTTGCGCCGCGAGTTCGTGGTGGCGGCGCGCAAGCTGCACATTTCGCGTAAACTCTCGTTCGAACAATTGGCGCTTGTCGAAACACTCGCCATCGGCTGCCACGCCGTTTGGCGCGCCGATCTTAAGCCCGATGAAACTGTTCTCATCGTCGGCGCCGGTCCCATTGGCCTGGCCACGCTGGAATTCGTCAAACTGACCGGCGCCAAGATCATCGTCATGGATGTCAACGACTCGCGGCTCGATTTTTGCCGCACGAAGATGGGTATTCGTCACACGTTGAAAGCAACTGAAAACAGCGTCGCAAACTTGCGCGAACTGACCGATGGTCACTTGCCCGACGTTGTTTTCGACGCGACCGGCAGCGTCGCCTCCATGTCGGCCGCGTTCAACTATGTTGCCCAGGGCGGCCGGCTCATCTTTGTCGGCATCACCGCCGACGAGGTGAAATTCCGCCATGCGGTCTTCCACAAGTGCGAAGGCACGTTGCTCTGCTCGCGAAACGCCCTGCCCCAGGACTTCACGCGGATCATCCAACTGATTGAAGACGGCCGAATCGACACGCGGCCGTGGATCACGCACCGGACGCCGTTCAACAACTTGATCGATGTCTTCCCGTCATTCACCAAGCCCGAAACCGGCGTGATCAAAGCGATGGTGGAACTGGACTGACGCGACCACTTTTCCTGTCATTTTTCCGCTCTTTCGGCTACACTTCCAAGTGCCGACTCGACACCACGTGGAGACACCTATGCTTCGCCGAAGTTTGCTTTGCGCCCTGGCGGCGGCAATCCTGCTGCCGGCCGCTGCCGTTGCCCAACCCGTGCAGGTCAAAGATCCCGCCGACCTGTTTCCGCCCGATTCGCTCTTCTACGCCGAAGTAACCAAGCCCGCCGATCTGACTCGCGACGTGGCCGCCTTCATCAAAGGCTCCGTTGTCGAGGACATGACGCTGTTCATGAGCAAGTGGCGCGAGAAAAAAGGCGACGGCTATTTCATGGCCAGCGAGATCGTGGGCATGCTCAGTGCGTTCGCGGGGCCGGAGGCCTTGGCCGAATTCAAACGCATGCAGGGCGCGGCTTTCGCAATGACGGGCCTGAACAAGAAGAACGAGCCGGAATGGGCGGTCGTGCTGTTGGCCGGTGAAAGCAATGTGCCGAACTTCATCATGCGCATGTTCATGACGGTCGACTTCCAGCTTCGTTCGGCGGGGATCGTCGAGGGCGTGCCGATATACTACGAGCGACCGCACGTGTTCAACCGCGTCGGCCCCGGCGGAGCAGCGCCGCCGGCCCCGATGCCGCAAGAGATTACCGGGCCGATTTACGCCAATCCCCAAGGTGCGGTAATCGTGGGCAGCAGCGTCGAGGCCGTGAGCGACCTCGTCAAGCGCATGAAAGGCAAGGAAAAACGCCTGGCGTTATCGGGCGCGGCGGGATTTCGGGAAGCGGCCGTGATGCGGCGGCAGCCCGGCCTGTTCGCATTCGCCAACCCCGGACGGATTTTGGAAGTTGCCGAGAAGGCCCTGAAAGACGACGATGCGTTGCCGCCGATCGCCAAACGGCTCGTTACCGAGTTGGTGAATCCCAAGGCCATGCGCTACGCCGCCGCGAGTCTGACCATCACTGATGGTTCTCCGAACCTGCAACTCACGGTTCAAACCGAAGCCGGCAAGTCCAGCCCGCTCCTCGATCTGATGGCCGATCAAAACGTGTCGCTGCCGATGATGCAGGCTTCGCCGAAGGATTCGATCGGCCTGGTCACGATTGCCCTGGGCGATGGTGAAAAGAAATTCAAGAATCTATTGGCGCTGGCGGAGAAAATCGTGGGCGACGACGGGCCAAAGCCGAGCGAGCAGATCAAAATGATCGAGGACCAGCTCAAGGTCTCCATCGGCAAGGACATTTGCGGGCGCATCGCGTCCGTAACGTTGGCTTCGCCCGCGAAACAGGAATTGCCCAAAGGCGCGATGGAAGTTCCGATGCTGATCGTGAACGCGACCGACGCGGCGGCCGCTGAAAAACTCGACCAACTCATTCCGCCAATTCTCGGGCTAATCGTCGGCGATATGATCGAACCGATCACGGAGACGATTCAGGGACAAAAAGTGCGCTCGGTGCCGGGCAAGGCGTTCCGGTGGAAAGCCTCGCTGCATTACGGCCGCAGCGGCGCGTCGCTGGTGTTCGGCCTCGATCGCAAGCTCGTCGCGGCTGCAATGGCCGGCAAAGTGAAGGACAGCCTGCTCAGCGACACAAAACTTGTCGAAGCCGTCAAACCACACGAGAACGCGGCCATCGTTGGCTTCTATCGGTGGGGCAATCTGTTGCCCGATTGGTTCGCGGTCATGGGTCACGAGCGGCGCTGGGTGAACGGCAAGATGGAAGAGCCGAGCCCGGAAAAGGTCAGAGAGAAAAGCGATAAACTGCGTCAATCGATGGCCGGGCTAATCAAGGATTTGCCGCCGCTGGTGGTGTCGCTTTCGCGCAAAGACGATCAACTGGTGCTGAACGTGCGCCAACGTCAGCAAGTCGGCGCTTCCGCCAAGATCATCGACGGTCTGCTCGACGCCGTCATGAGCAGCGCGACGAACGTCTTCGAACAGGTGGGCAACGCCGTGGCGCCCGCTCCCCCTCCGCCGCCCGTGAAAAACTGACGACTTGGTTTACGTTTCGCGCTCGCTGCATCCAACGAGCGCGAACGTGAACAGATTCGTGCTTCGCCATTTCCTGAACTATGCTTGCCGCATAGCCAGCCCGCGATTATCCCTCCGGTGGCGTAATGCCAGCTCCCGTCACGAGCGACGACTTTCTCGATCATTTGCGCGAAAGTTCGCTGATTGCTGAGCCCAAGCTCGGCGACTACGTTCAAGACTTGCGGCGAACCAACGACTTGCCGCGAGAACCGGAATTCCTGGCCGGCCGGCTGGTGCGCGACGGGCTGATCACGTCGTTTCAGGCCCAACAGATCCTTCAAGGCCGCTACAAGAACTTCGTGGTGGGCCCGTACAAGCTGCTGCATCCGCTGGGCGCGGGCGGAATGAGCAAAGTCTTCCTGTGTGAACACTCGGAGACGGGTAGGCATTTGGCCATGAAGATCCTTTGGTATCCGCGCGCCGCCGACCCCGTGATCCTCGCCCGATTTGTGCGTGAAGCGCGCATCATCAACGGCTTGAAACACCCCAACATCGTCCGTGCCCACGATTTCGACTGCCGCGATGAAAAGCTCCATTACATCGTCATGGATTTTGTCGACGGCGTGGCTTTCGATGAACTGGTCAAGCAACGCACGCAGCTCGTGCCCGAGCATGCCGCCCACTACATGGCCCAGACCGCCTGCGGG
>JBGQCZ010000103.1:0-10910 GCA_041495645.1 Gemmataceae bacterium
AGGCGGTGACGGCTGCCATCCACCAACACCTCCGCAGCTCTTGGCCGACCGTTATAGTTGGAACTCATGGCCATTCCGTAAGCCCCCGCGCTGAACACCGCGAGAAGTTCCCCACGCCGCATGGTCGGCAAATACCGATCCTTCGCCAAAAAGTCCCCGGATTCACATACGGGCCCCACCACGTCCTGCTTGCGCGTGCCGGGATTGGCGATCTCGTAGTCCGCCGGCGGACACGCCAAACCCTCTGCCGGGTTCACCGGCCAGATGCGATGAAACGACTCGTAAAGCGTCGGCCGGATCAGGTCGTTCATGGCCGCGTCCTGGATGATGTAGCTCTTGCCGCCTGTCTCCTTAATGAACACGACGCGCCCAACCAGAATTCCCGCGTTGCCGACAATGAACCGTCCCGGCTCAAGCACCAGTTTGCATTTGGCTTGTTCCACCGCCGGAAGAATCACCTCCGCGAACGCCGACGCGGGCAACGCCTCCTGCTTACGGTAGTTGATACCGAACCCGCCGCCCATGTTCAAATACGAAATCGAATGACCCTGCTGGCGCAGTTTTTCGATCAGCGCGACGCCCTTGGCAATGCCCTGCTTGTACGGTTCCGCGGAGAGGATCGGCGAGCCCAAATGCATATGGAGCCCGATCACCTTCAAATTGGGGTGGCCGACCACCTTCTGAGCAGCCTCCAGTACCGTGTCGATGTCGAGCCCAAACTTCACGCCCTTGACGCTCGTGTCGGTCTTGGCGTGCGTCTTGGGCGGCAAGTCCGGATTTACTCGGAGCGCGGCGTTCGCCACCTTGCCCGCAATCCGAGCGACCTCGCCAAGATTGAGAAGCTCTTCTTCGCTCTCGACGTTGAAGAAACGGATGTTCGAATTCAGGGCGTAGCGAATCTCATCGTCGGTCTTGCCAACGCCTGCAAAAACAATGTCCTCACCCTTGGCCCCGCAAGCGAGCGCGCGAAACAACTCGCCGCCGCTCGTAACGTCAAAGCCCGAGCCATGCTGGGCCATTAACCGGCCGATGTGGATATTGCCGTTAGTCTTGAGACTGTAACAAATGAGCGGATTGGCTTTTTCAAATGCCGTTTGAATCTGCTTCAAATGATGGAGGAGCGTGGCGGTGCTGTAAACGAAGAGCGGCGTGCCATAAGCCCGGGCCAGTTCCGGGATCGAAACGTCCTCGCAATGAAGAACGCGGTTCTTGTAGTGGAAATGGTCCATGGGCTGCTATCGGCCGTCGTTTGACAATGTCCTGCGCCAAAAATCCAGTTGCTTCGCGACTTCCGCCGGCGCGGTTGAGCCGGCGCTGCGAAACGCCGCCAGCGCATTCTTCACTCCCAGCACCGAAAATACGTCCTTGCCAAGTCCCGCGTGGATGCCGTCGTACGTCGTTGCGGGCAGGTCCGCGAGCCGGCACTTCTTCGTTTCGCACTCACGGACGAGCTTGCCGACCGCCTCGTGAGCCGAGCGCATCGGCACGCCGCGCATGATCAGCGATTCCATCAACGTTGTCGCATCGAGAAAGCCGTCTTCGAGTCGCGACTTGATCTGCTCGCGCCGGAACTTCGCTCCGTCGATCAACGGCGCGGCCACTCCAAGGCACGCAGTGACCGTATCGTGGGCGTCGAACAGCGCCCGCTTATCTTCCTGCAAGTCACGATTGTACGCGAGCGGCAATCCCTTCACCAGCACTAAAAGATTATTCAAAGCGCCAATTGTTCGACCAGTCTTACCGCGTATTAACTCCAGCACATCGGGGTTTTTCTTGTGCGGCATGATGCTCGAACCGGTGCAAAATGCATCGGGAAGTTCCAAGAAGCCAAATTCGGTCGTTGTCCAGAGAATCCACTCCTCGCCCCAGCCGCTCAGGTGCAACGCGACAGTGGTCAACGCCGACACGTACTCGATCAAGAAATCGCGATCGCTGGAGATATCGAGACTATTTCGGGCGAGCAGGTCAAAACCCAACGACTTGCGGACACTGTCGCGATCAATCGGAATCGATGTGCCGGCCAACGCGGCGGCGCCCAGCGGCAGCACATTGACACGTTTACGGCAATCTTTGAGCCGCTCGCGGTCGCGCTGGAACTTCTCGACGAAAGCCAGGAAATAATGGGCCGCTAGCACCGGCTGCGCCCGTTGCAAATGGGTGTATCCGGGCAGCACCAGATCGCGGTTGCGCTCGGCTGCCGCCAGCAGTGAGCGCTGAAGCGCGAGAAGCAAACGATCGGTTTCGTCGATCGCGTCGCGTACCCAGAGCTTGACGTCGGTGACGACCTGATCGTTGCGGCTGCGGCCGGTGTGCAGTTTGCCGCCCAAGTCGCCCAGCTTTTGCATCAACGCCTGTTCAATGTGGGTGTGGATATCTTCAAGCGATGTCGTGAATGCGAAACTTCCGGACTCGATATCGCGGCCGATTTCGTCGAGCGCTTTGCCGATTTGGTCGGCCTCATCCGGCTTGAGGAGACCAACCTCGGCGAGCATGCGGGCGTGGGCCTGGCTGGCGCGAATATCGTGGCGGTAGAGCCGGCGATCGAAGGAGATCGACTCCGTGAATTCCTCGACCCGCTTGTCGGTGCCGCCTTCGAATCGGCCGCCCCAGGTCTTCTGGCTCACGTCAGAACCTCGTCAGTCGATGATCTTGCTGAGCGGGTACTCGACAATTCCCGTGGCGCCCGCCTTCTTGAGACTGGGAACGATGTGACGAACCGTGTCTTCATCGAGAATCGTGTTTACCGCGACCCATTCCGCATCGGAAAGCGATGAAATGGTCGGGTTCTTGAGCGCGGGAAGGATGTTCAGAACCGCTTGCAGGTCATTTCGGCGAACGTTCATCATCAGCCCAACCTTGTTTTCCGCCGCCATCGCGCCCCGCAGCATGAGAATCAAATCGTCCATCTTCTGCCGCTTCCAGGCATCGCCGGCCGACTTCGAGTTGGCGATGAACCGCGTGGTGCTTTGCAAAAGGTCACAAACGATGCGCAAATTGTTCGCGCGCAGCGAACTTCCTGTTTCAGTAACTTCGACAATCGCATCGGCCAGGCGGGGCGGTTTGACTTCTGTCGCGCCCCAACTGAACTCGACCTGCGCCTCCACGCCCTGCTGCTTCAACCAACGGCGGGTCAGATTGACGACTTCGGTGGCAATTGTCTTGCCCTGCAAGTCCTTGATTTCCTTGATGGGCGAGTCATTGGGCACGGCCAGAACCCAGCGCACCGGCCGCCGGCTGACTTTGCTGAAGACCAATTCCGCAAGCTCCACCACTTTGGAATCATTTTCGAGGATCCAATCGTGACCGGTGAGCCCGCAATCAAACGAGCCATTCTCTACGTAACGCGGCATCTCCTGCGCGCGCACCAGCGTGCACTCGATTTCCGGATCATCAATGGCCGGATAATAGCTGCGGCTGGCGAAGGTGATCTTGTACCCCGCTTTGCGGAATAAGTCGCCCGTTGCTTCCTGCAGACTACCCGCCGGCAAGCCAAGCTTAAGGATCGGTTTCGTCATCGTCATTTCGCTTTGGGGCCGTAGACGGCCTTGGGGTCAAAGAGCCGCTCGGCCACCGTCTTCAATTCACCGTTTTCCAACTTGCGAAAGAAGCAACTGGCATAGCCTTCATGGCAGGCCGCGCCGCCAATCTGATTGACCTTCAACAGAATTGTATCCGCATCGCAGTCGACGAATATCTCTTTCACCTCCTGAACGTGCCCGCTTTCCTCTCCCTTGCGCCAAAGCCTGCTTCGGCTGCGCGACCAATAACAAACTCGACCGGTGCGGACCGTCTCGGCAAACGACTCCGAATTCATCCAGGCCATCATCAGCACCTGGCCCGTGGCCGCATCCTGCGCGATCGCGGGGACCAGGCCGCCTGATTTTTCAAAATCGATCATCGCGATCTCTTTCCCGATTCGTAAGGCGGGCCTCGAAGACTCGAACGGAATGAATTCCGTTCTACGCTTGGCATTAATACCGAATCAAACTGAATATTTCGCGAGGACTGAGCTTTTGCCGCCCTTCCAGAAACGAAAGCTCAACGAGGAAGGCGCAACTAGCCACTTCGCCGCCGGCTTGTTCAATTAGCTTGCAGCCGGCCACCATCGTGCCGCCCGTGGCCAGCAAATCGTCAATCAACAAAACCTTGGCGCCTTGCGGAATACTGTCGATGTGCATTTGCAATTCGGCGCTGCCGTATTCAAGTTCATATTTCAGGCTGTACGTGCGATAGGGGAGTTTTCCGGGCTTGCGCAACGGCACCAGGGGTTTCTTCAGCTCCAAGGCCAGCGGCGCAGCGAAAAGAAAGCCGCGAGCCTCCGCGGCGGCGATCGCGTCGATACGCTTGGGCCGATAGTAGTCCACGAAGCGCTGAATGGCCTCCGCGAACGCCGGCGGTTCGGCGAGCAGCGGGGTGATGTCTTTGAAGAGGATGCCCGGCTTGGGAAAATCCGGGATGTCGCGAATGTACCGGGCCAAATCCATCGGGCGATCCTCGCGGAAGCGTCGCAGAATCGTTAGACTACAATTTCCATATTTGTGAGGCAACCATGCCCTTTATCGTGCGAACCGCTACGCCCGCCGACGCTCCCACCATCATCGAATACAACCGGTTATTGGCGTTCGAAACCGAGAATCTGGTGTTGGACCTAAGCGTTTTGAAACGTGGCGTCGATGCCATTCTCGTCGACGCCAATCGCGGACGCTACTTTGTTGCCGACAAGGAAGGCGACGTGATCGGCCAAATCATGATCACCTACGAATGGAGCGATTGGCGAAACGGCTGGATTTGGTGGCTGCAGAGCGTCTACGTTCGCGCCGACCAGCGAAAAGGAGGCGTATTCGGCTCGATCTACCGGTTCATCGAGGAGCACGCCCGCAAGGAAGGGAACGTCGCCGGATTACGGCTCTACGTCGAGCATGAGAACCGAACCGCGCAGGCGACCTATCGGCGAATGGGCTTCCAGGACATGCACTTCTTTTTGCTGCAAAAACTGACCGGCTAAGATTCGGCCGAAACGAGACGGCTGAGGCGTTGCAAAAACGGCGAATCGATCAATGCCTGAATTCCGGCGTCGCCGATAAGGTTGTTGGTAAGTTTCAGCGTTGTGAGCCCGGCGAGCGTTGGTGAGGACGCTAGCAAACGTACCCCAGCGTCGGTAATGCGATTGTCGCTCAGCAAAAGCGTGCGCAACCCGGACAAACTCCTCGACCGGGCAAGAACCTCGGCCCCGGCGTCGCCCAAGGCATTGTGGCTCAAATCGAGCGATTGAAGGCCGATCAGATGCGGTGATTCGACCAGCGGCGCGATGCCGGCGCCGTCCAAGCCATTGCCGGCGAGATTAAGCATCCGCAACCGACGCAACACTCGGGTATCTTCGAGCGGCAGAAACTGCGTGATGCGATTGTGGCCGAATCGAAGGGCATGGAGCGACGGCAGCCGGTCCGTCGTGAGCAGCGCGTGAGCACCGCTTGTTCCAATGAAGTTGTGATCGAGATTCAGTGACGAGAGGCTCGCAAGATTTCCGGTGGACGCGAGCGAAAACGCGGCGGCTTCCGCGAGGTTGTTCTCGCTCAGATCGAGATTGGTCAAATTGGCCAGCGTAGCGGACTGGACGAGAGCGGCCACACCATCGTCGCCGATGCGGTTGCGGCCCAAGTTCAATTCGCGGAGGTTGCGAACTCGCTCCGACGACGCGACCGCCCGCGCGACTTGATCGCCGGCGTGACTTGCGAAAATGGTCAAGCCGGTGAGCCGTTCCAGAAGTGGGGATCGTGCAATGGCGCCGACATGGACATCAACATCCAGCAAATGCACGTGGCGGATGGGCGCTTCCCGAAAAATCCTTTCGGCGGATTGGAGGAAGCTGAGCGCATCGATGAAAATGGTTTCGACGAATCCGCGATAAAAGCGATATCCGCTGACCTGCCCTTTGAGGCCGCGTGCCCATTCGTTTTGATGGATTTTCAACAGCGCGTCCGCCCTGACTTGTAACTCGGTCCGCCGAGCGTCGGCGGCGGGCAATCGGGCCAGTTCACATTGGATGCGAATAAACTCGCCGCGCGGATCGCCGCGTTCGGCCAGCCAGTCGGCATAGATCAACCGCGGTCCGTCCTGTTCCGGACTGGAATTGACCAACCGCAGCATCGCTTCAGCTTCGTTCATGATGAGAGCATAGCACGCGGCGCCTATTGGATTCGCCGCAATACCATGCAAGTGTTGCTGCCGCCAAAACCAAACGAATTGTTGAGCGCTACGGCAACCGGCCGCTGAATTGCGTTGTTTCGAACATGACACAATCCCTCGCATTCGGGATCAAGTTCGTCCAAGTTGATCGTCGGTGGAATGGCCTGATTTTCAAATGCGGCGATGCAGGCCATGGTCTCCATCGCCGCGGCCGCACAAATCAAATGTCCGGTCATGCCCTTGGTGGAGCTGACGGGAACTCTTGCCGCGAATTCCCCCAGTGCCAGTTTGATCGCGCGCGATTCACCCGCATCCCCGACCGGCGTGCTGGTCGCGTGAGCGTTTACGTAATCGATTTGGTCGGCGGAAGTGCCAGCGTCGGCCATAGCCTGCCTCATGGCAGCGGCCATCGGTTGCGGATCGCTGCTCGGAATTACGAGATGAAACGCATCGCTGGAGGCGCCGAAACCGGCGATTTCGGCGTAGCCCTTCGCGCCCCGACGCCGAGCCGACCGCTCGGATTCCAGCACAAAAAGCACTCCGCCCTCGCTCATGACGAAACCATCCCGGTCCTTATCGAATGGCCGCGAAGCGCGCTGAGGCGTGTCATTTCGCTTCGTGGACAGTGCGCGTAAGTTGTCGAATGAGGCGAGACCCAATGGCGAAATTGTCAGGTCTACGGCGCCGGCCAGGCAGACGTCCACCCAACCACGTTGGATCCATTTACGTGCTTCGGCAAGCGCATAGTTGCCGCTTGCACATGCTGCGGCGACTGTTACGGCGGGACCGGAAAGACCGAAGCGTTTCTTCTGGTTTTGAACCGTCGTGGCCGTGTCCTGGCACGGATCGAAAATTCGATTGCCGCCCGTTATTGAGTCCGCTTCCCAAAGACGCAGCCATTCCCCGCCGTTGCCGAGCACAATGCCGATGCGAATAGCGGAGCGCTTGTCCCACCAACCCGAATCGCGCAGCGCCTCGGATCCGCACCAGGTTGCGAGCTGATCCATTCGTTCCAGCTCGGCGAAGTCTGTAGCGCTCCATCCCGACGGAACTGGAATCGCGTCGACCAGTCCGGCAACTTTGCTGTTGTGCTTCCTCGTATCGAATCGATCGATGACGCGAACGCCGGGGCGTCCCGCCAGAAGATTGCGTGCGGTTTCGGCAAGCGAAACGCCCAATGGGTTCGCTGTCCCGATACCGGTAATCCAGACTGGTCGTCCCGTTTGCATTGCAAATTACTGCGCTGTGGTGATCAACTCAACGACGCCAATTCCATCCATCGCGCATTGCCAGCGTGGTTCCGTCTTCGGATGAAGCAGAAACGCAGCCAGATTCTTGACTGACCCCGCGTGGCTGATTGACGAAGATTGCCGATAGAGATGCAGCGAGATTCCCGACGCGCTGCCCTCAATTGCCATCGCCGCCGCGTGAACGATCGGAGCATTCCGGGGCTGGCCGCCCGGCTCGGGTACCGGCTCAGGATCAAATTCCGTGCAGATGATCCACAATCCCGGAATGCGCAGTTCGGCGACCACGGATAGGCCCGTCACCAACCCTTCCGACACAGCTTGCGGTCCGCCACCGACTCCGAAATTCGGGCCATGTATGCCCAAGGCAACGCTGACGGCTCCGGAAATCGAATGCAGACATTGGTTCGGGATGATGTGCGGGGAAATGCTGAATGCAGGATCGGCTTGCGATCGGTGGATATTCGATGCGGTGACGGTTCGCCCGAGGAATCGCGGAACGCCGATTACGCCCCAATCCGCGAACGAACGATCGTGCCAGCCGCGATTATGGATCGCATGGAGGAGCGCGCTCATTCCCGCAACTGTCTGATCGTCGGCAAAGCGAAGAGTCTTTGGACTAAGCGGTTTGCGGTACGTCGGGCCTGGCTGCGGTCGAAGCCGTTCGATTTCGGCCTGCGGCAGACAAACCGAGGCCCAGGCGGATACGACGGCCGCCGCCAGAATCTCGCGCTGTTCTTCCACCGCGGCTACCTCATCAGTTCGAGGCCGCTTGCGCGCCGTCGGCAGCCACTTTTGTTTCCAGCAAGTTCAACAATTCACCGACATGGGCGATCTTCCGCAATTCCTCGGTCGCGATCTTGATCTTGAATCGATTCTCGACCTGAACGACCAGTCCGATCAAATCAATGGAGTCCATGCCGAGGCCGTCAGTAAGCATCGTGTCGTCGCTGAGGTTCTCGGGCCGGGCGCCGGTTTCCTGTTCCACCAATTCGGCCAACGCCTGTCGCAATGAATCGCGGGTCATTCACATCTCCTACGACAAGTCGAATTTACGCGCACTTGGGCAATTCCAGGCGGAGATCGGCTGGTGGGGCCAATTCGGACGCCGACGGGCGGCGGCCGGAGTCGGCCCAGCGCTGTGCCAACTCCGTCAAGTGTAGGAACCGACGTTCAATCCGGCTCCGGTAGTCGTCCAATTCCTCCCGCGACAAGCCCGATGGGATCGCGATCGCCTCCGATGCGATGGCATGAGCCAAACTCCAAGGAAACGGCAACACGGTTCGGTCCCAACTGCGAAGCCGCCATGCACGCGCAAATCCAATCGCAACGAGAACAATCGGCAGACCGGTCCTCGACGCCAATGCCACAATCCCCGCTTGGAGACGATGCCGTGGTCCTTGAGGACCGTCGGGTGTGATGAGAATATGTCTCGGCCGCTTGGAACTGGCCAACCTAAGTATCGCAGTGGCCCCGCCGCGCGTCGTCGATCCGCGAACCACGCCCACGTTCAAGAAACCGCATGTCTGAGCGATCAACTCACCGTCGGCGTGGCGACTGATCAAGACGTCCGCAGGCAGCCGGACCGACGCCATCGAAATGACCGAATCGTGCCACACCGCGAAGATGAATCGTCGTCTGCTTGGATGGATCGGATGCGGAAGACCATCCACTGCTATCTTGCGCAGCCGCAACGTGCCGACCCAGAGGCGCATGACCCAAGCCAACACGAATGCGGACAAACGGATCAGAAATGGATGCCGGATTTTCACCAGTCGCAACCTCCGCACCGGCGCTTCGTGCACCGGGCAATGAGGTTTACCTAATTTGGCCGGCGATTGCCAGCGCAACTGACGGAAATGCTCTATTTGCCGGCATCTTTGTTCAGGTCGATGTCCGTCTTATCCTTCTCGAACTCGAGGTTGAAGTCCATCCAATCCCCGTCTTTCTTTTCTCCCGGTTCGGCTTTCGAGACTTCGGCGAACTCCACGGGATTGACCGGAATCACTTCATCGAGTTCTTCGAAATTCTCCTTCTTGGGAGGCGCTTTGGTCGTGCTTCCCGGGCTGCCCATGGCATTGACCATCTGCGAGGCGGGCACGCTTGCGGAATCGGACAGGCCTTGATGGATCTTGTTTCCGTTTACTTCCAAGGTGAAATACGCCGCTCCGGCCGGCATTTCGAATTCCAGCTTTCCCGGAACGCCGGTGTCGGAATAATCGCGGACGGTCTTGCCTTGCGGATCGAGCACGCGGCCGCGTTCGGCAACACGAGCGTGTTCGTCGATGACTTCCGCGAAGATTTGTTCCAGCCGCGTCAATTCAGCCGCAAGCTTGTGGTCCCAAAGATCGATGGGCGTGCCGGTATCCAGGTCGTCCAGTTCTTCCATCTGTTGTTCATTAACCTGGTCGCCGATGCCGATCAGCACGAACTTCAGCGGTTTGCTTCGCCCCGCCGCGACTTCGCGGGCCAACTGCGTCGAATAGCGCTTCACGTCTTCCAGGTCGTGCAATTCGCCATCGGTGATGAACACATAAAAACCCCACGGCGCGTCTTTGAACCGCTCGACGAAATACTTCACCGCGGGCAGAAGTTGCGTGCCCGTGCCAAATTGTTTGGGCGGGCCGAAAGTATGTTGCTCGGCCTGATCCGCCGTTAAATCGCCGACTTCCTCGATGCGCGCTCCGGCTTGGCCCGTGGCCCAATAAATACAAGTAGTGCCGCCGTCGGCGTCGAGCGTCCGCGCCAGATAGCTGCACAGTTTCTGCGCAACCGGCGTAATCTGGTTCGTCGCTTTCTTGCCCCCGAAGATGGAGGAAATCGCCCCGCCGCTGGCGATACCGTACATCGTGCTCATCGACCCGCTGCCGTCGAGCGCGATGCCGGTTTGCGTGCCCTCGCGGTGCGGCTCCATCAGAATCGTCGCGACGACGCGTGTTTTCCCGCTGGTTTGGTAAACATTCACTTCGCCAAACGGCTCGACGACTTTCTTTAGCTGCGACATGGGCCGGGCCTCCCCCGAGGTGTAAGATCTTTGCAATCCTCAGTTTATTATTCGTACTCGGCAGTCGAAATTGTAGGGTAAATCGCGCGCGCGGCACACGGGAGTGTTTTTTGGAGGCTACGAAATCACTGGCCGCGCTCCGTCATGTGTCCGAATCTGCACAAAAAAGTTGCTTGGCCCTCAAAAAAATTGGTTGCACGCCAGCCGACACAACGGCAAAAATTTATTTTCCTGGACATTTCCGGACATTTTTGGGACATCGCGTCCACGCTGCGCACCGATCCCCCGACGGCTCTTGGACGGCCGCTAATTCACAACACACCCACTGACTGAATTATAGTGGACTAATGTATAATATCAAGTGGCTTTGCCCAAAAATTCGGATGACGTTGAATCTGGGAACAATGCGTAGCTGCCCAGTCGGTGACATCCTCTCCAGATTTCGACTCGAAGCGACTTTTTGGGCAAAGCCA
>JBGQCZ010000104.1:0-10898 GCA_041495645.1 Gemmataceae bacterium
ATCATCCCCTTGATCGATCCCGCCGCCGGCCCCGGCCCGGGCGTTGGGCCAGTTCTCATCGTCGCGGCCATCGTCGCCTGCAGCTCGTTCAGCGCGAATGCCTTGTGGCGACTTCACAGGGCAAGCCAAGGGGCTTGTCCCCTTGGCCCAGGTCCCGACGAGGAGCATTAGTCCAACCGTGGCGTGCCGGGCCAAGGGGACAAGCCCCTTGGCTCGCCAATTCACGGTAGAACGGAATTCATTCCGTTCACGCCGTTACGCCGAGTGATCGCGAACGGAATAAATTCCGTTCTACTTTGCGACGCCTCGGTCCGATTGCCAACCCTCGCTCGGCTGGCATTGCACCGTTACATATAATTTTGTATACTTATTGAGGTCACATTGACCGGGCGCCTGGCGTGCGCGCATTTCTGGAAGGGCACATCGTGATCACTGCAATTTGGATCTTGTGGATTCGCTTGACTGGCGTCCGAGCGTGCAAACGAACGAGCGCACGAGCGAGCGTGCGTGCGTGCGAGCGAGCGCGTAAACGCGTAAAGTTTTTGCGAGGATGTCGCGCGGACATTAAATCCAATCAGCGCAACGAGATGCGTCGCAAAATCAAAATGCGTGCCAACGGCGAAATGTGCGATTTTGCACGCTTTTGTGGCCGCGAACCGGCCGCTAGGCAGCGGTTGAGGCTGTGCGCCGCCGTTGGAGCGACATACACTTGCTGTATTCCCTCCCCTGCTCCGTTCGGGAGCCGCGACGTGACCGTATTCCGCTCCGTGTTGTTTGCCGTTCTCGCCACCTTCGCCGGGCAGGCCATCGCGCAGACGCCGGCCGAACTCGATTTCGTCGAGAAGCGCATTCGGCCGTTGCTGGCCGAGCGCTGCTTCGAATGTCACGGGCCGAAGAAGCAGGAATTGGGACTGCGCCTCGACAGCAAGGCCGCCATGCTGAAAGGCGGGGAGAACGGACCGGTGATCGTGGCCAAGAATCCCGACGCCAGCCTGCTCATTCAGGCGGTGCGGCAAACCGGCGAGTTGAAGATGCCGCCGAAGAGCAAACTCACCGCGCGGCAGATCGCGGACCTTGTGGAATGGGTCAAGATGGGCGCGCCGTGGCCGGAAGCGTCGCAAGCTGCGTCGGACGATGCGCGCCTCAAGCATTGGGCGTTTCAACCGGTTCAATATCCACGCCCGCCGCAGGTGCGAAACCCGAATGCCGCGATCCACAACTCGATCGATCGCTTCATTATGGCGAAGCTCGAAGAAAAAGGCCTGCGACCGTCGCCGCCGGCCGACAAGCTCACGCTGATTCGCCGGGCAACTTTCGACCTCATCGGCCTGCCACCGACTCCGGAAGAGATCGACGCGTTCTTGAAAGATGATTCGCCGGAGGCTTTCGCGAAGGTCGTCGATCGCTTGCTCGCGAGCCCGCGTTACGGCGAACGCTGGGGCCGTTACTGGCTCGATCTCGCCCGCTTCGCCGACACCAAGGGCTACGTGTTCTTTCAGGACGCGAACTATCCTTGGGCCTACACCTATCGCGATTACGTGATCGAATCGTCCAACGCCGACTTGCGATACGATCGTTTCTTGCTCGAACAACTCGCCGCCGATCAATTGCCCGACGCAAACCGCCGCAGTCTGCGGGCTCTGGGTTTCCTGTCGCTCGGCGGGCAGTTCATGAACAACGTACACGACATCATCGACGACCGCATCGACGTGGTCGCGCGCGGGCTGATGGGACTCACGGTGACGTGCGCCCGTTGCCACGACCACAAGTTCGACCCCATTTCGCAAAAGGACTATTACGGGCTTTATGGCGTGTTCGCGAGTAGCGCCGAGCCCGAAGTGCCGCCGCTGTTTGACGAGCCGACGCCGACGCGGGTTTATGCCGCCTTTCGCGGCGAACTCGATGCCCGCGAGAAGAAGCTGAACGATTTCATCAAAGCTCAATACGACCTGGTAGTCTCAGGAGGGCGGACACGCGCGGCCGAGTATTTCATGGCGGTGCACGCCCAGGGCGATCAGCCGGTGCAGGACGATTTCATGCTGCTGTCCGATGGGCCGGACATCAACCCGACGATGGTGAAGCGCTGGCGGGCGCAACTGGATCGGTCGCGCCGCAAGCACGATCCAGTCATGGCCGCGTGGCACGCGCTGGCGGCGCTGCCTGAGAAAGAGTTCGCGGCCAAGTCCAAGGAACTGATCGCGGGTTGGGTGGCCAAACCCGATCCGGCGAAACCGCTGAACCCGCTCGTGGTCTGGTCGCTGGCGGCCAAGCCGGTGACCTCACTGAATGACGTGGCGAAACGGTATGGCGAACTTCTGAACGAAGCCGACCGCATCTGGCTGGAAGCCCGCAAGGCCGATCCGAAGTTGACGGCCCTGCCCGACCCGTCGATGGAACAACTGCGCCTCGTGATTCATGCGCCAGGCGCAGCCGCGAACGTGCCGCCGGGTCAACTCGACGATCTGGAATTGTTCCCCGACCGGCCGTCGCAAGGGAAACTTCAAGAAATACGCAAGGCAGTGGAGCAATGGCGCGTGAGCGGAGTCGGCGCCCCGCCGCGGGCGCACGCGCTGGTGGACCGGCCCGAGCCGTACGAGCCGCGCGTATTCCTACGCGGAAATCCAAACCAGCCCGGCCCCGGCGTGTCGCGGCATTTTCCAACGGTGGTGGCAGCGGCGCGAATCGAACCGTTTCGTGTCGGCAGCGGGCGACTCGAAATGGCGCAGGCGATCGTCGATCCGAAGAATCCGCTCACGGCCCGAGCACTGGTGAATCGCGTGTGGCTGCATCACTTTGGCCAAGGGCTGGTCCGTACGCCGGCGGACTTCGGTCTTCGCAGCGATCCGCCGACGCACCCCGAGTTGCTCGATCATTTGGCGAGCGAGTTCATTCGTGGCGGCTGGTCGATCAAGAAACTTCATCGCTCGATCATGCTCTCGGCGACCTATTGCCAAGCGAGCGGTTCGCGTGATGCGGAATCCGATCCGGAGAATCGGCTGCTAAGTCGAGCGAATCGCCAACGGCTGGACTTCGAGGCGATGCGCGATTCGCTGTTGGCGGTGGCGGGGCGGTTGGATCGCAAGATCGGCGGGCCATCGGCGCGCGACCTCCTCTCGCCGGGTTCGACGCGGCGCACGCTCTACGGGTTCGTCGATCGCTTGCAGGTGCCGGGTCTGTATCGCGCGTTCGACTTCCCCAGCCCGGACGCGACCAGTTCGCAGCGCGACGCGACGACCATCCCGCAGCAAGCGCTTTATCTGATGAACGGGCCCTTCGCGGCGGAGTGCGCCCGCGCCCTGATGCGCCGCCCGGACGTCGCGGGGCTCGCCGATCCGGCCCAGCGTATCGACCGGCTCTATCGAATCTGCTTCGGTCGCGCTGCCACAACGGAGGAGATCGCGCTCGGCCGCGACTACGTCGGCTCGGGCAACGGCGCAGTCTGGGAACGCTACGCTCAAGCGCTCTTGAACACGAATGAATTCGCCTTCGTGGATTGAGGCGGCTCCGAGGGCGGCCAATGTGCGGTTGTAATATCCGGCATAATCGGTATACTCTCCTCCTGTTACCCGGTTTAGCCGATTTGCTTGATGCCCTCTTTCGCCTGACTCGCTGCCGCATTCCAACGAGAGTACCGGATGAACGAAGCCGGCTGCCCCGTTCTGCCACCCCCAGCCGTCGATCAGCAGGTAGCCATCAATCGCTTGATGGGTTTGGCTGTTTTCGGCGAAATGGTGGCGGCGCGTACTTACAACCTGATGGCCCAATTGCGGGAGGACTTCGGCACGCTGCTGCGGAAGTTCGCCCAGATGGAAGGGCAACACGCTTCCTGGTTTCGCGAAGCGAGCCGGGTCAACGGCATTGTGCCCGACAAGGAATTTGCCGACGGCGAACTCGACTATCTGATCGACCAGGTGAACGATCATCATGCGGCTGGCGATTTCGACGCTCTGGCGGTGGTTCAAGGGTTTATCGTCGAGAGCATGGCGATTGCCACGTACGAGCCGTTCTTGTCCGTGTCGGACAAATATCCCGGCGCTCGCGAGGTATTTCAAAAGGCCCTCGACGAGGAGCGCTATCACGTCGATTGGGTCACGCGTTATTTGCGATTGCGCTTCTTCGACGCGGAGACCGAGTTCCTGGAGTTGGCAGCGCGAGTCAATGTCGCGGGAATCGATTGCATCGGCGGGTCGATGATGAAGATCGCCGACTATCTGAGCACGATTGGACTGTCCGGCGCCGATTGTGCCGGCTGCATGATGGACGGCTACACGGAATTGCTCGAACGAGTTGGCGTGGAGCCGAAGAAAGCCTCGAAAAATGTGGTCGGCATGTTCATGCCGTTGATCCACAAATACCGTCATGGATTGCCGATCAAATGACAAGGATTGCCATGTCTGACGAACGCCCCAACGCGGACGAACTGCTGATTTGGCGCATCCTGGGCAAGCTGGAAACGCTCGCCCTGCGGCAATACGAGACGAAGGTTCCGCAATTGGCGACCAGCGCCAAGCGCGAAGTCGTGAGCGTGCTGAACTCCCACGCCCCTGATGACGTGGCCCTCGACGCGACCGTGCTCGGCGGTCCGATTCGCGAATTGCTCTCCGCCGCCGAGACCGGCGACCGAACCGGCACGCTGATCGTTCAGGGCTTCATTCTCGAACGCCTGGGCCAAGTGATTTACAAGATTCTGGCGGCGCACGAGGCGGCGAGTCGCGCGACGCGCGAAATCGCCGACTCCGGGTTCGCGGCGTGCACGACGGTGATCGGCCAGGCGACCGATTTGATCCGCGATCAATTGGGAGGTGGCGAGCGGTTGCAGGAGATGTTCTTCGGTGCAGCAGACGGAGTGTTGCGCCGGCTCGACGCGCTGGGCGACGGCGTCGATCGCTTGTTCGGCAAACAATTCGGTCTGACGTTTTCCGAATTGCTCGGCGAGTTCACGGCGGAGCTTTTGCCCGCCTGCACCGCCCTCGGCATGAGCCGGCGCAAACTCGTTTGCCGCCTGGCCGGCGTTTTCATGGGAGTGTGATCGCATGGCGGTATCGCGGCCGCCGGCCACGCTTCTCACCGGAGCGACCGGCTTTCTCGGCGGACTGGTTGCCGCCAAACTCCTGACCGATTCAGACTGCCGACTCATCCTGCCCATTCGCACGCATCACGACACCCACGCCATTTGGAATCGAATCGTCGCGGAAGCACTGGTCACGGGCGCTAGCCCGTCGCGGTTGGCAGAGCGAGTTGCCGTCTTGCCGCTGCCCGCGTCACATGACATTCGGATTCTGTCGCAAGCATGCCGCGATCAAGGCGTCACGAGCATCGTTCATTGCGCCGGCTGCGTCGACTACTTCGACACCAAGGCCTTGAACGCCGGCAACATCGATCTGACCGGCGCCGTCGTGAAGCTGGCCCAGGATCTCCACGCGAAGCGACTGACGTTTGTCTCCTCGGCGTTCAGTTCCGGTTACCGCTCGGAACCCATTCCCGAGAGTTTGCATTTCGGCGCCAGCGACGATCCGACCGAATACACGCGATCGAAGCGCGAAGCCGAGGCCCTCGTGGCCGCCAGCGGGATCAACTACCTCATCGTTCGCCCGTCGATCGTGGTCGGCGACAGCCGCGACGGTCGTTACGGCGGCAAGCGCTACGGGATCTATCAATTGTGGGCCGCCGCCGAAAAAATCATGTGCACCCAATATCACTCGCGCATCTACGCCATCGCGCCGCGCGTGAAATTGCCGTTGATTCATCAAGACGCGTTTCAGGACGGCTTCATGGCGGCGTACCGTTCGCTGCCGCCCAACTCGGTCGTCCATCTCGTGTCCCGGCCCGAATCGCTGCCGACCGTGCGTGACGTGTGGGACCTGTGGCTCATGACCTGCTCGCGGCCGCGCGAGGCCTTCTATTTCGACCGCCTCGAAGACGTGCCGATGGAAAAGCTGAGCCGGCAACAACAGTTGTGGGTCGAACTCACGGCCGTGAACCTGGATATTTCGTGCCGGCCGTGGAGTTTCGCAGCCGATACCCTCGACCAACTGCGCAACGCCGGCTTGGACTTCGCCGACGTCACGCTCGAAACCATCGAAGTCTGCCAGCATCGCTTTATCGCCGACTCGCCTCGCGTCCGCGCTTTCATGGAAAACCACAAGACCGAGCGCGAAATCGAACCGAACCTCATCGAATGCGGTTCGATCAGCTGAGCCATCCGCTTGCCGCGTCGCGCTTTCTCGGTTATTCTGCAATTACTCCCGCCTGCTTCGAGCCGCATCATGCCGCAACCGTTTTTCAGCCGCTTGCCAATCACCCGCCGCGAATTGCTCCATCGCGCCACGCTTGGCGTCGGGACAATTGGTCTAGCCGCTTTGGTCGATCGGGCCCGCGGCGCGATGCCGATTGCGCCCAAGAGCCCGCATTTTCCCGGCAAGGCGAAACGAATCGTTCACCTGTTTATGAACGGCGGGCCGAGCCAAGTCGATACCTTCGACCCCAAGCCGCTGCTCGAGAAATATCACGGCAAACCGCTGACGACGCCGAACCTGCGCACCGAACGCAAGACCGCCGGCGCACTCAAGTCGCCGTTTAAGTTCCGCAAGTACGGCCAAAGCGGAATCGAAGTGAGCGAACTGTTTCATCGCACGGCTTCCAACCATATCGACAGCATGTGCGTGATTCGCTCGATGCACGCCGATGTGCCAAATCACGAACCGTCGCTAATGCTCATGAACTGCGGCGACGGGCGCTTGCCGCGGCCTAGCATGGGCTCGTGGGTGACGTACGGGCTTGGCGCGGAGAACCAGAATTTGCCCGGCTTCGTGGTGCTGTGTCCGGGCGGATTGCCGATCGTCGGCGTGCAGAACTGGCGTTCGGCGTTTCTGCCCGGCGCGTTCCAAGGCACGCACGTCGATACGCAACACTCCGACGTTCAAAAGTTGATCGAAAACATCCGCAACGGTTCGATGACGCCCGAGGAACAGCGTAAACAACTCGATCTGGTGCATAAGCTGAACGAAAAGCATCTCGCGCAACGGCCCGGCGACGCAATGCTCGAAGCGCGTATCCAGACTTTCGAGCTGGCGTATCGGATGCAGACCGAGGCATCGGAAGCGTTCGACCTGAATCGCGAGCCGCTCAAGGTGCGCGAGATGTACGGCAACGGTACGCACGGGCGCCAACTGCTAATCACGCGACGGCTGCTGGAGCGCGGCGTGCGCGTGGTGCAAGTGTGGAGCGGCGGCGGGCAGCCTTGGGACAACCATGACGCGATTGAAGCCAACCACCGCAAGCTCGCCAAGGACTGGGACGGCGCGATCGCCGCGTTCCTCACCGATCTGAAGCTGCGCGGCCTGTTCGATTCAACGCTGGTGATGTGGGGCGGCGAATTCGGGCGCACGCCCGTGGCCGAATTACCGGCCTTGAGCGGCCGCGATCACAACCATTACGGCTTCAGCATGTGGCTGGCCGGCGGCGGGGCGAAAGGCGGCTACGTGCATGGCGCAACTGATGAACTCGGCTTCGCCGCAGTGGATAATAAGGTTCACGTGCACGATCTGCATGCAACCATTTTGCACTTGCTGGGCTTCGACCACGAAAAGCTGACCTATCGATATGCTGGCAGGGATTTCAGACTGACGGATGTGCATGGCAACGTGGTGAAGGAACTCATCAGCTAGTAACCCCGGTTTACGTTTCGCGCTCGCTGGTTACTTCAAGCGAGCGCGAAACGTAAACGGGATTGCTATTTCTTCTCTTCGGGCTTCTTTTCTGGTGGCTTTTTCTCCTCTGGCTTCTTCTCGGGTGGCTTCTTCTCCTCGGGTTTCTTCACATCGGGCTTTTTCTCTTCAGATTTCTTGGGCGGGTCCTTGGGTTTGTCCGGCATTGGCGGCGGGGGTGGCGGCGGTTCGTAGCCGCGGTCTACGTCCAACCCCGCAATAGAGCCCGACAGTTTCTTCACGCCGTCCGGCGTCACCTTCGTCATCCACACGTACAACCGCTTCAACGATTTCAAACCGGCGAGAGAATCCAGGCCCTTGTCGGTGACCGCGGTCCCGTACACATTTAGCGAGGTCAACTTCGACAGGCCCTTCAGGTGCTCCAAGCCCGCATCGGTGATCTTCGTGTTTTGCAATCCTAGGCGCGTCAGGTTCGTCGCGGTCTTTAGATGGGCCAGGCTCGCGTCGGTGATCGCCGTGCCACCCAAGTTTAGTTCGACCAGGTTGGGAATGTCCTTGAGGATGGCGAGTTCTTCATCCTTCACATCCTTACCGCGCAGGCTGAAGTCGACGCGCGCGAAGTTCGTGCTTAGCGCCAGTCGTTGCGCCAAGACGCCAACGGTGTTCAGCTTGGCCAACGCGGCCTTCTCGGCGTCGCTGATGGGCAGACCGGGATCGTCCTTGGGAATCGCCGAAACCACGGGTGTCGTGCCGCTCGCCTGAGCCTTGAGGACCAATCCGTCCGGCCATTTCGCTCCTTCATTGATCCATTTCTGAATGACCTCGATTTGCGCCTTCGTCAGCGGCTCGCCTTCATTCGGCATCCGGTCTTCGCTGGATTTCGGTTGATTCACCAGCTTGTACATCTTGCTTTCGTCTGCCTTACCGGCCACGAAAACCGGCCCATTCTCGCTGCCCTTAAGTAAGCCTTCCTTTGAGTCCAAGCGCAACTTGCCCTTAACTTTTTCCGGCCCGTGGCAACGGATGCAAGCCGATTCAAAGATCGGTTTCACGTCCTTGACGAAATCCACATCGGCGCGAACAAACCCGGCCAGGCCGAGGATCGCGCTCGTCGAATACAACATGGCAACTGTGCGATTCATGACGTTCCCCTGATGACAAACTTAGCTTCGAGCAGTCTTTTTAGTTTACACGTCCGTCGCGGCCTTGGCTAACCCAAGCGATTCTCGAACGTGAACCCGACGCTCGCGAAACTTCGCTGCATATCCGCAAACGCGTTCTTGAGCATGAAGATATCGGTTCCCGAGTAAAGGAAGCGGGCGCCCAGGTCCACCAGTTGCCGTGCTTCCTGCGGCGTGTTGCACGGCATACCCCAATGCTTGCCGGCCTGTTTCGCGGCCGCGGCGATTTCGCGAATCGCATTTTGCACGAGCGGATGATCGAATTGGCCCGGCACGCCCGCGAGAATCGAAAAATCCCCGGGTCCGAGAAAGATCACGTCCACGCCCTCTACCGCCGCCATTTCCCGGACATGAACCAGCGCCGCCGGATCTTCGATCTGAACGCAAACGAAGGTATTCTCATTCGCGGCCCGGAGGTACTCCACAAACTTCATGGTGCCGTAGGGGCTGTCGGCGTTGGAGCCGTCAATGCCACGGCGGCCGAGCGGAGCGAACTTTGACCAGGTCACGACCTGCCGGGCCTCCTCGGCATGGTCGCAGCGCGGGTACATGATGCCCTGCGCTCCCGCTTCGAGAATCCGCCCCATGCGCATGAATTCGCCCTTGGCCGGCCGGCAGAGAATGTCCGCCGTCCCGACGCGCGCCGCCCGCATCAGGTTCGCCGCCGTCTCGACGCTCGTGCCGTGATGTTCCAAGTCGAGCCAGATGCCGTCAAATCCCATCAAGCTCGCGAGTTCGTACGCCGCCGGATCAAGCAGGTGCAACATCGGCAGCAGCACGGGCTCGTTGCGTTTCAATTTGGCTTTGATCCGGCTCGGTCGCATGAGGCACCTGAAAATGAGTTTCACTTTCTCTGCGTGCTTTGCGCCTCTGCGTGAGCTCTCATTCATCACGCAGAGGCGCAAAGCACGCAGAGAAATTCGCGGAATGGCATTCTAGCCGCGATCAGGCTTTCGGCGACATATCATAGACGCGAACTGCCCCGTCAGCGAAGGGAACCGCCAGGCGCTTGCCGTCGGCATGCAGATCGAGATCGCGGGCGTTGTTCGGCAGCTTCAAGGTGAACACGTTCTCGCCCTTGTCCAAGGACCAAAACCACAACGCTCCACCATTGCCGCCGCCCGTCGCGATGGCGTAACCCTCCGGATGAAACGCGACTCCCCAGGCCGTGCCTTGAAACGCTTCCTTCGGTTTCAACAAATGTTTTTGCTTACCCGTTGCGGCATCGAACACCACGACGAGCGGCTTGCCCACGCCCGCGAAGGCGTTGCTGACTTCTGTGATGCCGGCGCAGGCCAGCAACTTGTTGTCTTGGCTGAATGTCATGCCGCGGGCCCCGCCGATATCGGCCATGAAACCCGGATCGTATTTGTACAACGCCGATGCATCCATCCCACGGGTCGCAGCGCCGGTTGCGACGTTCCAAACTTTGACAACGCCCTTCAGATCGCACGACGCAAGCGTGTCATCCGGTGCAAACACAACCGCGTACACATGGCAGCCGTGGCCGGGAAACGAGCGGATCGGTTCGCCGCCGGGCAGCGACCAGAGTTTGACCAACCCGTCATTGCCGCAGGTGGCAAGCTGCTTGCCGTCCGGACTCGTTGCCATCCAACGCACCCAGCCGTCGTGCGCTTCGATCGATTTGATGGGTTTTGGAGCATCGCCTTCGATAGGCCAGAACAACACTTTACCGTGATAGTCGCCGGTGATGACGAGCTTTTCCTTAGCGGCAAAAGCAATGGCGCGAACCCAACTGGCATGGCCGACAAGAGTTGCCTTCTTGCCCCACACCAAATTCCAACGCTGGACGTTATTGTCTTGCCCGCCGGCGAACACGAACCGGCCCGACGGATCGAAGCGGCAACCCAACAGCGGCGCCGAGTGCTTCAATTCCGCGACCATTCGCGTCTTGGCGGGCTCAATCTTCACGCCAACACTTCCTTGATCGCCTCGGCTTTCGGGTCCACCATCGGGATCGGCCGGCCTTGGTGATAGTGGTTCTTTTCCGGATTCAGCTTCAAAGCGCGGAAATAAGTGTGGAACAAAT
>JBGQCZ010000105.1:0-10887 GCA_041495645.1 Gemmataceae bacterium
CAACCCTTGAGCCGCAAGAAATACCAGCCGCCCTCGTCGAGTTTGATCAGGGTGTCCGTTAGTTTCAACGCGTCTTCCACTTTCCCTTGCTTGGTCTTGGCCTGAATGAGCCGCTCCATGATAAACGGCTTCACGCGCTCCAGTTCTTCGTCGAATTGCTCTTCCAAGATCTTTTGGCAAAGCTCCTCGGATTCCTCAAACTTCTTGGTGTCGTCGAGAATGTTGATGATCCGTTCAAACGCATCGATGAGTTTCTTCGAACTTTTCAGATCGCGGGCCTTCTTTTCGCAAACGCGAAAGAGCCTCATGGCAACGTCGGTCGACTTCAGCTGATGTGCCGCAATTCCCAGAATGAATGCCGTGTTGTAGTTGAACTGCTTCGAGTCCAACTTCGCCATGTCGTCCGCAACCTTCAAGAGCTTCAGCGTATTGACTTTGTCTTTGATTAGCTCGATTGCCTTGCTTTCAATCGTGTCCTCGCCGGTAATCTTGTTTAGCTCGAGGATTTTCTTCTTGAGGCCGTCGTTCTCGTTGTCGGCGGCGCGGGCCATTCCCACGAAAAGCAGCCCGAGGATTGCTGGCACCGTTGCCCAGCGAAACAAGCCGGCGTTTCGGTTCATCGAATTATCTCCTAATCGGTCGAGGTCGATTTAAGCACTATCCATTGTCCATTTTACCCATTTGCCCGTGAAAACGCTATGTGGGGTTTGAGATTCGTTACGTTTCTGGCTTCGATGCGGATGTTGCCGCCTGGGAACCAGTTAGGGATTGAAATTAAAGGCCATGTGAATGGCTCGTTGCGGTCCACTGCCGGGAATAGCGAATTTGACGATTGCGACGAGTTTTCCGCGCACGCGAATAACAATTTCCGCACGCCCGCCAAGACGAACACTTGGCACATTCTGTGCTAAAGTTCCAAGAAGTCCATCGTCCGGACTTCAGGAACTTTCCGACGGATCCAGGGTGTCGCGGTGGAGCAATCGCTCGCTTTACAATGTGGCGCGGAGCCGTTTCCCGGCTACAAGCTCAATCACATTCTTGGCCGGGGCGGTTACGCCGAGGTCTGGCACTCATCGACGGCCAATGGCGGCACGGTCGCACTCAAGTTCATGCGCAGCGATGACCCGGTCAGTGCGGCCAAAGAGCTTCGCGCTATTCAATCGATGAAATCGATTCGCCATCCCAATCTTATCCGCATCGATCAAGTCTGGTCCGTGCCCGGTTACGTCGTCTTTTCGATGGAACTGGCCGATGGCAGCCTCATGGACCTGCTTTACGCGTACTACGAGGAATACGGCACGCCGATCGTGCCGGAGCGAGTCTGCCAATATTTGTCGCAGTCCGCTGTCGCCATTGACTTCCTGAATGCCCACGTCCACGAACTTGATGGCCAGCGCGTGGCGTTCCAGCATGGCGACCTCAAACCGAGCAACCTTCTTCTGTTCGGCGATACGGTCAAACTTGCCGACTTCGGTCTTGCCGTGCCGATGAACAGTTCACGCGTCAGTCGAAATCCGTCGGGCACTGTTCAATTTGCCTCCACGGAAGTGTTTCAAGGCTCGCTGACAGACCAATCCGATCAGTTCGCGTTGGCCGTGACCTATTGCTTGTTGCGCGGCGGGCAGTTGCCTTATACCGATTCGCCGCCGTCCTTCCGCGTTCCGTACACGCGTCCGATTCCCGATCTGGGCATGCTTCCGGAAGCCGAACGCCACATAGTTGCTCGCGGCCTCGCGGCGTCCCCTTCAGCCCGCTGGCCGACTTGCCGGGCCATGATCGAGGCCTTGTCTCGAATTCACAACGTTTCCATGACCGAGATGGCCTTCTTCCGCTGATCCGCGCGCTCGATTGACTTCGACGATGACCTTTTCCTTTCTCAAACTCGCGATGGTTTCGCCCGAGCGCCAGGCGACGTTTCGTCGCGCCGCGATCATGCATTTGCTCCTCGTCGCAGGGCTTGGCTACACCGCAAACAGGCTGCCGCCGGAGTCGTTGCCGCTGCTCGGGCATGTTCTTTTGGTGGCCGGAATCGTCGAGGGAGCGACATTGATCGGCTGGCGTTTGGCCCAATTGCCCAAAAGCCAGGCCCTTGAGTTTCTTCTGGTCAGCCCCCTCCAACCGAAACGCTTCCTGCTTGACGAGGCACTCGTCGGAATTTCGCGGCTGGCGTTGGTTACGCTGACTGGATTGCCCGCTTTGGTACTGATGATTTGGAGTGGACGCATCGAACCAGCCGACGCTGTTGCGCTGCTGGTGACACCATTTGTTTGGGGCTGCCTCACGGGATTGGCGCTGACGGTTTGGGCGTACGAACGGCTGGGCGTCCGCCGCTGGGGCGAGCGCGTCATGTTGGTGTTGATTCTCATCTACTTGATTGTCGGCGTCTTGGCGGCTGAGCGGTTGAGTCAGTGGCTCACAGCGGTGCCCTGGCAGGTGGGCGAATTCCTGTATCGCTCGGTGTTCATCTTCTCTCAATACAACCCGTTTGGCGCTCTTGAATACTGGCTCAGTTCCAAACGCGTGCCGGAACTGGCCTGGCAACGATTGCTGACCATCGACGCATTGGGCACAATCGCGGCCGGGATGCTCTTGTCCCGAGCGGCATTTCGGCTCAAAGGCCATTTTCACGATCGGCACTACAAACCCGCAGCCGATCGCGAGACCGAGGAAACGTCGCGAATCGGCGAACGGCCGCTGTCGTGGTGGGCCGTCCGACGAGTTATGGAATACTCGGGGCGATCAAACCTGTGGCTGGCCGGCGGATTTGGCATGCTCTACGCGGCCTACATTCTGCTCGGCGACTCATGGCCGGTTTGGATGGGACGGATGGTCTTTCAGATTTTCGAGCGCCTGGGCGGAGTGCCGGCGCTAACAACCGGATTGGTAGTTCTGGCGGCGGTTCCGGCGGCGTTCCAATATGGTCTTTGGGACGCCAGCACGCACGAGCGCTGCAAGAAACTAGAATTGCTGCTGCTGACCGAGCTCGACGGCCTCGATTACTGGTCGGCGGCGATGGCGGCCGCGTGGCGACGGGGCCGCGGTTATTTGCTTGTTGCAGCTATTCTCTGGCTGGCAATGGGATTAGCTGGAAGAGCGACGTGGCTGCAGGCCTCGGCGGCCATGTCCGCTGGCCTTATTTTATGGGCATTTTCGTTCGCTGTGGGTTTTCGCGCCTTCTCACGCGGCGTCCACGCCAACGGCCTGGGCTCGCTGCTGACTCTCGGATTGCCGATCCTCACCGCTGTCTTGCTTTGGCTGAAGGCGCCCATGTTGGCGGCACTGTTGCCGCCCGGCGCGGTGTACCTGGCCTTGGCCGGGAGCCCAAGTCTTGCCTGGCTACCGGGACCGCTCTTGATCGGAGCGACGGCACTCGTGATTGGACGCAGTGCGCAAAAACAATGCGACCGCGAGTTGCGGACTTGGTTCGACCGCAACCAGGGTCGCAAAATTCTCGAATAAACCTCACCAACAGCCGCACTGGGACGGGCCGGACGGGGTGTAACCCGATCCGTAGCCCGGGGCGTAGCCATTGCCGCCGTAAGCCGGCGAGTATCCGGGCGGGCAAGGCTGCTGCGGTGCGCAATTGTTCGGCACGCAGTTATTCGGCGGCGGCGTCCAGTAACGCGGCCGGTCGCGGTCGCGATTGTCGTACGGGTCGTGCTCTCGTTCGTACCAGCGTTCGCACAACCGGCAACCCGATGTCAAACTCAGCATCAGCATGGCCAAAGCGGCCAACAATCTCTTGCCCGGCATGGCCCGGCCCCCCTCAAGTTCCAAGGCTCGCTCGTCTCTTGTCCAAATTGCGAAGGGGCCGATAACTTTTACTCAAGTCGCTGTCAAGCCCGACCGAACTGATGCGGGGGTGTAACCAGATTCTCTGGGGGTTCCTGGGCGGCTGTTTTCATACGTCCAGGAAAAAAACGCTGTTGTCCGCCCCGGCCCCCAGAGAATCTGGTTACACCCTGATGCGGAATACCAAGCCAATTGCGCGCCTTCATCTCGTCACTTTTTAGTCTCACGTAGCGAATTCCACGAATTGGGTTCGGATCATAAACATCTGTTCCGTAAAATCTTAGGTCGCGACTTGATTGCAAAATCCTGCGGCACGAAATCAAAACCGTGCCGCACGCGTCGACGCTGTGCCGCCGCCCGGTCACCATTCACCATCAAGAATGACACAAGCTCTTGTAGGGGCAGGCTTTAGCCTGCGGCTGTCCACGGCGCACAACTTATGCAGTATCGACATATCGCAGGATAAAGCCTGCGGCTACAACGAGTTGCGGCGATCTGAACGGCTACGTGACATCGAGAACTATCGCTTCTTGGTCTCTTCACGGGCCAGCCATTTCTGCATGTTCGCCAGCTCTTTTTGCCAACCATCGCCGTGGCGCAGGCGGCCAAAGGCGTCGTAAAGCAGGTCGAGCGTTTCGATGAGGTGCCGGACTTGATCGATTCGTTCTTCCAGACGAGGCCGGTCCTCTTCGACTTCGGGCGGCGGCATTTTGCAGCTGCCGACTGCCAGCGTCTCCGCGTGCAGCGTGAAATCGTACTGCTTGTCGTGCCTTACCATCGTCACGCCGACTTTTCGCGGTAGCTTCCCGGACTGAATCGCGCGCCGCGATTCCGGTAACCGCGTTGGCCCCTCGCTGCTGATTGTCTCATGCCCGGTCTGTCCGCGAGGGCATTCGAGCGTCAACGTCCGCGACAGCATCACCGCAACTGCCGAGCCGTCGGACAGTTTCACGGTGTCGCTTTCGCTTTCCAGCGTGTACCAGAGCCACAGCACAAACTCGTTGCCGAGGAAATCCCGGCTGTCTTCATCGGGTATCCAGGCGAGATCGGTCGGCGTGAGGCCGGGAACAAACGGCGACGGCTTCGAGTCGTCCACGCTCCGCGTCTGTTGCCGCATTTCGGCCAAATGATACGCCTGCCGGCCGGCGGCGATCGCCTCGAAACCGACACCAAAGGACAACTCGAAGAGCGAAAACAATTGATCGATGACTGTCATCGAAGTCGTGCCGACCAACAACTCATTGGATTTGGCGTCCCACAAAATCGGCACTACCTTGCGACGAGTAAAGCGACCATCTTTCGCCTCGTGTTCGAGTCGTTCCAAGGCCGCCGCTTTCGCGGCCTTCTTCTGCTTGGTGTTCGTTTTTCGCCCGGCTTTTTGCCCGTGCAACTCGATCTGATAATACGCCTGCAGCAAGTCCGAAGGGATCTTGGTGGTGTCCACGCGCAGGCAGAATTGCAACGACTCGTTGACGATGTTCTTTTCGAGATCGAAACGGGTATCGAGGACGTGATCGCCGGCTGTCCACCCGACTTCGACGCCGTCGGCCGAGGCAAGCTTCTCGCGTCCTGCACCTCGCTTCTTCAATTCGGCCAAATGCTCGGGTCCGAAAATGCCCGGCGATTTACCATTAATGCGGTAACGGGCAAACGTGACGCGACCGGAGAGAAAACCCATTCTTGCCCCAGGAGTCAGGAATCAAAAGAGTCAGGAATCAGCAGTCAAAAGTCTTAGCGTTACCTTCGCCAACTGACCACTGACTACTGACCCCTGATTCCTGACCCCTGATTCTTGACCCCTGAAAACAGCAAGGGCGGCGGCCGCATCTCGATGCGGTCGCCGCCCTTGCTGTGCATGCGGTGCTTATAGGGCCAAAGCTTCCGTCATGATTCCTTCGGGCTCTACTTCCTCATCCTTGCGAAGCATTTCTTCCAGGATGACGGGGTGCCAGGACCGGCTGCGTTGCTCGGACGGCACATAGTTTTCCCGTGCCCAGCGGCGGAGTCGCAACTCTTCGATGAGATCGACCTCCGCCAAAACCGCACTGACCATAAGACCTCTCCAAACACGTTCGGGGAAAGGGTGATACTCGAGCGGAGCATGCACGCTCATCTTGCAGAAAATCTATATCGGCCGCGTGCCATAAGGCAAGCAGGAATTCCAAGTTCCGTCGTTTCCTTGGCCGCGATTCCCATACCCTACCATCATTTTTGCCCGTTTGCTCCGCCCGCGCAATCGATTCAATCCGCAATTCCGGCCCATTCTCAACCGCAACTCTTGACTATCTTCCCGAGTCGATCCACATTTTCGCACGATTGACTCGGATACCTTCTTCCCTTCCGTAGGCCGCGGAATAATCCTGACGGCGCAGCACTTGCTTTACTCCTGCTGCGAGGAATTCGCATGAAACCCAAATTGATCCGCAGCGCGGCGACTGTAATCCTGGCCATGTCGCTGTCTGCGACCGCGATTTCGCAAGATTCTCTGTCGAAGAAGGATGTCGACACCCGCATCGATTCCGCCCTTTACGATGTCACCGACGTAGCCGCCAAAGTCTTTAATGGCGGCAATGAAGAGGGCTGCTGCCGTCTCTTCGAAGGCGGGTTGCGAGCCGTGCTGCCATTCCTGGACAATCGGCCGGAATTGAAAAAGCGCACCGAGGACAAGCTCGCGCGAGCCAAGAACCTGCTCCCGTTGGGAGACCGGGCAATGCTTCTCCGCGACGCGGTGGACGACATTCGTTCCACAATCCGGAAAGAGCGGGGGAGCAAACCCGGTATCCCCCCGGTTCCCGTCAAGTCGTTGTGGGATCGCCTCGGCGACGAGAAGGGCGTTCGGGCGATGATCAAGGACATGATGAAGCTCGAAGCGACCGACCCGAAGGTGAACTTCACGCGCGACGGCAAACTCAAACCGACTCCAGAAAGCCGGGCCAAGTTGGAACAGAAGCTGGTTGAATTCATCAGCGCCGGCACCGGCGGCAAGCTGATTTACGCGGGAAAAGATATGAAGACCGCCCACGCCGGCATGGGCATCACCAACGACGAATTCAACGCTCTCGCGGCGATCATGACGAAGGTCATGAAGGACCATAAAGTCGCGCCGGCCGACATCAACGAAATGGGAAAAATCGTCGAAAGCCTGCGAAAAGACGTTGTCGAGGAAAAGCCCAAGCCCGCGCCAATGCCGACCATCCCGCCGGTCCCAACCATCCCGCCGGTGCCGGAAAAGTCGCTATGGGACCGCCTCGGCGGCGAGGAGGCGGTCAAGAAAGTGGTTCACGACTTTGTCGCGACGGCGGCCAAGAACCCCAAAGTGAATTTCACCCGCAACGGCAAATACAAGCTCGACGACATGGATGTTGTCAAACTGGAAAAAAACGCTCGTCGATCAGGTGAGCGACAAAACCGGCGGGCCGAGAAAGTACACGGGCAGTGATATGAAGGCCGCCCACGCCGGAATGCAAATCACCGAAGGCGAGTTCGACGCTCTCGGCGCCGACCTCGTTGACACGTTGAAGAAGTACAACGTTCCTCAGAAAGAAATCGACGAGTTGGTGAAGATAATCGGCGCGACGAAGAAAGACATTGTGGAGAAATAAACGATGAAAGTGGGATAGGATTCCAATCCTGTCCGCTGATGCGACAAGATTGGAATCCTATCCCGCAATTCCACTACGCCGCGATTCGCGATGAATAGCGCACCAGCGCCGCGGCAGTTTCGATCACCCGCGCCTGCTGCTCCGCCGTGATCTCCGGAAACATCGGCAACGCCAGAACGCACGCGCTCATTTCTTCGCTGATGGGAAAATCGCCTTCGCGATGACCCATGTCCGCCAGACATTCCTGCAGGTGCAGCGGCCGCGGGTAATAAACCTGGCAGCCGATGCCGTTCGCTTTGAAGTGATTGAGCAACTGATCGCGGCGGCCATTGGCGACTTTGACCACATATTGGTTGAACGTGTGGCGCGCGACGAAGCGTTCGACAGGCCGTTCAAGCAGATCGCCGAGCCGGTTCACGGCGATGAGTTCCTTGTAGCGTGCGGCCGCTTCGCGCCGCTTGTCGATGTCGTCCTCGACGTGCGGCAGTTTGACGCGCAGAATCGCGGCGTGGATCGCGTCGAGCCGGGCATTCCATCCGAGAGACGTGTGGTGGTATCGCGTTTCCATTCCGTGCACGCGCAGGTGGGCCATGCGCGCGGCCAATTCTGAATCATTGGTCACGACCATGCCGCCGTCGCCGAACGTGCCGAGCGTCTTGGTCGGATAGAAGCTGAAACAACCAGCCGTGCCAATGCCGCCGGCGAACTGCCCGCGATCGTCGGCGCCGAATGCCTGCGCCGCATCTTCGATCAACGCCAGGCCGTGATTTTCAGCGATGTCTCGCAGCGGTTTCATGTCGGCGCATTGGCCGAACAGGTGAACCGGCATGATCGCCTTCGTTCGCTCTGTGATGCGCTCCTCGATTCGGTCGGCGTCGATGTTGAAGGTGAGCGGATCGATGTCCACGAACACGGGCCAGGCGCCCAGGCGGCGCACGGCCCCCGCGGTGGCAAAAAAGGTAAACGGCGGCATGATCACTTCATCGCCCGGCCCAATGCCCAGACCCGCGAGAGCCAGCGACAGTGCGTCGCTGCCGGAAGAACAACCGATGGCATGAGCCACGCCGCAATAGTCGGCGACCTCGCGCTCGAAGGCCGCGACTTCCGGACCGAGCACGACCTGGCCCGAAGCCAGTACGCGCGAAATCGCGGCTTCGATCTCGGGCCGGAATCGTTGGAATGATGCTTGAATATCACAAAGCGGGATGGCCTGCGGACGATCCTTCGACATGAGGCCGACTCCATTCAGCCGCCAAATTTGGTCCTGAGCGCGAGCAGTTTGGCGAAAGCGGCAATCCCTGTCAAGCCCCGTTCGTGACGATGCGGAATCGAGGGTGTAACCAGATTCTCTGGGGGCCGGGGCGGACAACAGCGTTTTTTCCCTGGACGTATGAAAACAGCCGCCCAGGAACCCCCAGAGAATCTGGTTACACCCGGAATCGATTGGCCTCGGCGATCATTCCTTTGTTCGGCTTTCTTTTTTCTTAAGAACCGTTTTGCGGGCTTCTTCAAGTCTGCGCATGTAATCGTCTACGGCCTTTAGGACGCGTTCGGTTTCCGAGCATTCTTCCATGCCTTGCTGCTGATGCCTTCTGAATTCATCGGACACGAAGTAGGCAATTCGTTCGGAGTCTGAGTACTTCAGCAGTTCCAGGATCGACGGACCAACTCTCTTTTTTGCTACAGGAGGTTTCGGGATCATTGCCCTTAGAAGCCAGGTTGGCGCCAGGTCAGGGGCACTGCCGAAGAGTATCGCTATTGTTAAGAAAACTGACGTCATCGAGTATCTCCCAGGGTTTCAGCATCCGGCCAAAACGGTTTTGCACACTGGCGAAAGCCCTGTCAATAGCACAAAAACGCATCCGCCGGAACTCAACTTGATTCCCACGCACGCAAAACTCTCGCCCCTCTCCCCCGCCTGCAATGACTCGACCCTCATCAATGACACGTTGGCGGGGGAGAGGGGTTGGGGGTGAGGGGGTGCCGCCCACGCTTCCCCTCACCCCCATCCCCTCTCCCCCGCCAACAAGGTTTCTTGGCAACGTCAAGTCTCTGTAGGCGGGGGAGAGGGGCGATTGGTTTCGGTACACCGGGTTAGCTCCGGCCGTTCGCGGTGGGGTTTGGTCGCACTTGACCTGCTTGCCCGTTCGTCACATAATCCGCAGCCGAAGGACGCCCGCCGGTTCAAGGATGAGTCAATGACCGCTGCTCCCATTCTCTTGCCCGAAGCCGACGTGAGCGACCCCATCGACGACCTGATGGAGCACATTGACCGCGAGCCGAACGATCGCGCCCGCGCGCTGCGCCGCCTCCTCGGTGAAGGAGCCTGCCGTCAATTGGGAATCTACCCTCTGCCCGTTGGCTTCAAACTCTCGGTCGTGATTCCGGTATTCAACGAGCGCGAATGGGTTGCGGAGTTGCTGAAGCGCGTGCGCGCAGTGCCGATCCCCAAGGAAATCATCGTCGTCGACGACGGCAGTACGGATGGGACCGTAGAGATTCTGATCGAACTGCAAAAGACGATGGACGACGTCCGCGTGATTCGCCACGCCGAGAATCAGGGCAAAGGCGCTGCCCTTCGCACCGGCTTCGGCCATGTGTCGGGAGATGTCGTCGTCGTTCAGGACGCCGACCTCGAATACGACCCGGCGGAGTACCCGAAACTGCTGCAACCGATTCTCGAAAACCGCGCCGACGTGGTGTATGGCTCGCGCTTCATCGGCGAAAGCCATCGCGTGCTTTATTTCTGGCACTCGATCGCCAATCGCGTGCTCACGACGCTGTCGAACATGGTCACCAACTTGAACCTCACCGACATGGAAACCTGCTACAAGGTCTTCCGCCGCGAGGTTCTCAAAGACGTGAGACTGAAGTCGAACCGCTTCGGGTTCGAGCCGGAAATCACCGCCAAGATCGCCAAGCACCGCAAACCCAAATGGCGCGTCTACGAGATCCCCATCAGCTATGCCGGCCGCACCTACGAAGACGGCAAGAAAATCGGTTTGAAAGACGCCTTCAACGCCCTGTACTGCATCTTCCGCTTTTGGTTGTTCAATTAACGCCGCTTGCGGCTTTGCGCTCTGAGGAAATCGCATGCGCCTTGGCACAATCATCGTCACGTTGATATTGGCTCCGGTCGCCCTCGCCGCCGGCCCGCAGCGCCATTTCACGGATGCCCCGCTTCGGGCAGTCCAATTCATCGATCGCAACGAGGGCTGGGCGGTCGGCGATGAGGGGACGATCTGGCATTCGATTGACGGCGGCGCGACCTGGGAGCGTCAACTCACGGGCGCGCGCGGTTCGTTGCGCTCGGTCTGCTTCATCAATCCCTTCACCGGCTGGGCCGTTGGCCGCGAAGAACTGCCCAACGGCGGCGGCAGCACCGGCATAGTCCTGTTGACCACCGACGGCGGGCTGAAATGGACACGCATCTGCCAAAACACGCTGCCGGGTTTGCATTCGATCAAGTTCTTTGACGACAAGAACGGCATCG
>JBGQCZ010000106.1:0-10873 GCA_041495645.1 Gemmataceae bacterium
TCGGCATGATCGGCGCAGGCATCCTCGGCGGTCCCGGGATCGGTTATGAACAGGACTACTTCGCCGTCCAATACCTTGAGCGGACCGGCGAAGGTCGAGACACGTACAAGCGGTACGTGGCAAAGACCGAATCGGGTGAACTGGAGAAGACGGGTTTCCCGATCGTGACTACCATTGTCCCGACCGAGGTGCCCGCCGTCGCCGGGATCGACAATTCCAAACTGAAGGTATTCGAGGATTACAAAGCGATCGTCGGCAAGATTGAGGATGCAAAGGCCAAAGGAACTGTACCACCGCAAGTTCCCGGTCCGGGGCTGGCGGCTCTTGGGACGTACATCGACGAGGTCGACAAAGCCGCCAAGGAGGGTAAAGAACCGCCCAAGGTCGCGCTGACCACGCTGGAATCGGACCTTGTTATCCTCCTCCGGCAAAAGCGGGCGGGCAAGGAAGTCGAACCGAAGTTGGAGGAGAACCTGACCAAACTCAAAGCGTGGTGGGACAATGAGGGAAGGCCAAACTTCGAAAAGGACAAAGACCCGCTCATTGATTCTCGACTGTATGGAGCGAAGACCGCACTGTTGTACACGGCGGCGGTGCCAGCCGCGCTGGCCATCGGTTTCTTGTTTCTGATTATCGTGTTCATGCTGCAGGGAGGTTACAAGCAGGTTCACATTGACGGCGAGGGCAAGCACTGACGATTGTAATTGAAACATCCAAGCCGCTTGCGGTTTCGCGTTCGCGCGACGCCGCAAGCGGCTTTTGTTTTTCTCGCCGGAATCGGATAGACTTCATGGCAGAGGGCAAAGCCATGCCGGTGAAGAAATCCACTAAGATCCGCAGACCCAAAGCCACTGCCGAAGTCAACGGCGCCGCGCCGAAACGCCCCAAGTGGGAAATCGAGATGGAAAAGACCATCGACGAGATGTTCGCCCCGTTGGATGGCGACGTCGTTCGGCGATTTGACATTCGAACTGCACAGCACACGTCGATTCCCGATCTGCGCAATCGCCTCCAAGCGGGTCGCCCCGGCGCGCTGCTGTTTTCACTCTACCGCGCGGCCGACCATGATGGCGTTCGCACCGGCGCGTGACTTTGCTTCCCATCCTCGCTAAACCAACCGTAATGTCCGGCGCGATGACTTTCACCTTTCTGGGTACCGGAACCTCCGTTGGCGTGCCGATGCTTGGCTGCGGCTGCGAGGTGTGCCAGTCCCCGAACCCGCGTAATCACCGCTATCGCTGCTCTGTGCTCTTCGGCACTCCTGAAGGCAACATCCTCGTGGACACTAGCCCCGAGTTGCGCTTGCAACTGCTGCGCGCCAAGGTCGGAATCGTTCACGCGGTGCTCTTCACGCATTACCACGCCGACCACATGATGGGCCTGGACGACGTGCGTTTGTTTCCGCGCATGATCGGCGGTCCACTGCCGATCTTTTGCACCTGGGACGTCGAGGACGTGATTCGCAACGCCTTTCCCTACGCGTTCGACACCACCTTCGATCATTTGCCCTTGGGCGCAGTCCCGCGACTAGCATTTCACCGCATCGACGACGAACCATTCGAGGTGCTGGGTCGACAGGTGATACCCATACCGCTCCGGCACTCCCGATTCGATGTTCTGGGTTTCCGCATCGGCAATCTGGCCTATTGCACGGACGTGAGCGAGATTCCTCCGCAAAGTTGGTCATTGTTGAGCAACTTGGACGTCTTCGTGATCGACGCCTTGCGGCCCAAACCGCACCCCGCCCACTTGAGCGTCGAGGAAGCACTGGTGGCGATCGAGCGCGTGAAGCCGAAACGCGCTTTCCTCACGCACATGAGCCACGACATGGACTACGACCGGCTCAACCCCACCTTGCCCGCGGGAGTTGAAATGGCCTACGATGGATTGACTCTGGAGTTGTGAAGCGCGGGAGCCGTGATCATGGCCGACATTCCGCAGGAAATCCATCGAAGCTTGGATGAGCACGCGCAGACACATCTTCTTCACGGTTGGGAGCAATTGAGCCATTCGGCACGGAATGACTTTCTGAACGAATTGCGCAAACTCGACTTCGCGTTTTTGAAGCGCGAACATGCCAAAGCCGGCGCGAAGGCGAAACTACCGCCGCTCGAATCGATCAACATCATTCCGAGACCCGCGGCAGGACAAAGCCATGCCGAACTGCGGCGACTGGGCGAGCAAGCTTTGGCCCGCGGCGAAGTCGCGGTGGTTCTCGTGGCCGGCGGGCGCGGCAGCCGATTGGGGTTCGATCGACCGAAAGGGATGTTTCCCATTGGTCCGGTTACGGGAAAAAGCCTTTTTCAGATCCACGCCGAGAAGATTCTGGCACGCACTCGACGGCACGGCGGGCGAATCCCGCTGCTGATCATGACCAGCGACGCCACACACGACGAAACTGTCGCGTATTTTCGCGAGAATCGAAACTTTGGTTTGGCCTCCGATGACGTGGTTTTGTTTCGGCAAGGCACGATGCCGGTGCTGGCAAAAGATCGTTTTGAAATCTTGCTGGCGGCGCCCGGCCAGTTGTCGCGCAGCCCCAACGGTCACGGCGGCACCTTACCCGCGCTGCATCAACACGGGTTGCTTTCGGAAATGAACTCGCGCGGCGTGAAGCACCTGTTTTACTTTCAGGTCGATAACCCGCTCGTGAAAGTTGCTGACCCGCTGTTCCTGGGCCAACACATTCACGCGCGATCCGAGGCGTCGTCGAAGGTCGTGCCAAAGGACAAGCCTACCGACAAGATCGGCAACCTGGTGCTGGTAGACGGCAAATGCACGATCATCGAGTACCATGAACCGGACGAAACCGAAGTCTGGGCCAAGAAAGGCGATCGGCATTTGTTTTTGGACGGCAGTCCTGCTATTCACATTTTCGATGTCGCGTTCTTTCAACGGCTGATCGCGCAGCGGTTTGAGTTTCCGATTCACCTGGCGACTAAGAAAGTGGCACATATCGACCGGGAAGGACGCACGGTCGAACCGACGGGCAACAATGCGATTCAATTGGAGACGTTCATCTTTGATGTCTTGCCCTTGGCCGAACGCGCTTTGGCCGTTGATACCACGCATGCCGAAGAGTTCGCTCCGTTGAAAAACGGCGAGGCGGATCCGACCGACAATCCGACGACGGTGAAGCGGGCCATTTCAGCACATGCCGAAACGTGGTTGGAGCGGGCCGGCGTTTCGTTGCCGGATAAGGATCGGCACCCGATCGAGATCAGTCCTTTTTGGGCTCTCGAGCCGGAAGATGTGCATGCGAAGATCAAAGGCCAATCGACCATTCGTGGTCCGCAATACTTGGAATAGTCATGCTGCACGCATTGATCATGGCTGGCGGCGGTGGCACGCGGTTCTGGCCGCGCAGCCGCGCGGCGCGGCCCAAGCAATTTCTGTCGCTCGTCGGCGAGCGCACGTTGCTGCAACTCACCGTCGACCGCATCGAAGCGCAGGTTCCTCCGGAATGCACTTGGATCATGACTTCGGCGGCCCATCGCGATGAGGTAATCCGGCAATTGCCGGGCGTTCCGCCGAACCAGGTGATCGGCGAACCGTGCCCTCGCGATACCGCGCCGTGCATCGCGCTGGGCGCCACCCTGATCGCCCAACGCGATCCGTCGGCTGTCATGTTGGTCTTGCCGTCCGACCATGCCATCGAGCCCACGCAGGAGTTTCGCCGCATCTGCCATGCGTCGAGCCAGCTTGCTCTCGATCATCCGCACGCCCTCATCACCTTCGGAATCACCCCGACCTGGCCCTCGACCGGCTACGGCTACATTCGCCGCGGCGAGCCGCTGCCCGATTGCCAAGGCATTGCAGTACACAAGGTGCGGGAGTTTCGCGAGAAGCCCGACGAGTCCACCGCGAAGCAATATGTGGCGAGCGGTGAGTATTTCTGGAACGGCGGGGTTTTTGTCGCCCGGGTCAGTGCGTTTCAGGAACAATTCAAGCTGCGCGAGCGCGAGACGCTCGACGGCGCGGCCAAGATCGCCGCCGACTGGGGCTCGCCGCGGCAAGACGCCACGCTCAACGCTGTCTTTCCCGCCATGCGAAAAATCTCCTTCGATTTCGCGGTCATGGAGAAGTGCCCCGAAGTGCTGGTGATGACCGTTCCGTACAAATGGGACGACATCGGCAGTTGGCTGGCGTTGGAGCGCCTCAATCCGCAAGACGCCTCGCGAAACACCGTGATGGCCAACCACGTCGGCATCAAGACCGAAGGCTGCATCGTGGTCGGCGACAGTTCCAAGATCATCGCCACGCTGGGCGTGAGCAATCTGGTCATCGTACAAGACGGCGATTGCATCCTCGTCGCCGACAAAAGCAAGGAGAGCGAAGTGAAACTCATTGTGGAAGAATTGAAGAAGCGCGGCCTGGAGAAGCATCTGTGAGCGGGCGAGGCAGATTACTGGGCGTGGACTACGGCACGGTGCGCGTCGGCCTCGCGGTTTGTGATTCCGAACGCATCATCGCATCGCCGCTGGCTGTCTATCAGCGCCGCGACCAGACCCAGGACGCCGACTACTTTCGCAAACTCGCAGAAACCGAGCAGATTGGCGGACTGGTGGTCGGTTTGCCGGTTCACATGAGCGGTGACGAAGGTGAGAAAGCCAAGGAAGCGCGGGCGTTCGGCAATTGGCTGGCCCAACTAACCAATCTTCCGGTCGTATTTTGGGACGAGCGTTTTACGACCAAGACGGCAGAGAGTTATTTGAGAGATGCGGGACTAACACATCAACGACGCAGGGAGCGGCGGGATAAGGTCGCGGCGCAAATCCTGCTGCAAGCCTATATGGAAGCAGGCTGTCCTGCCGTGGAATCAATCGAGCCGATCGGAAACTGAATTACAAGGTCTTTAAATACTCAATCACCGCCATTCGTTCCTCTTCCGTCAGCTTGTCCCCAAACAAATGTCCGCCATTGCCGCGTCCGGGCTGGGTCGTGTCATAGATCTTGCGTTGCTCGATCGCCGGCAATCGCCCATCTACCTTGTCGTCCACTAGCCGCACCTTCCAACCGAGCTTGGCCGCGTCGTAGTCTTCCTCGTTCGTTTGGAACGAGCGCGTGAAGACCTTGGGCCGGGTCGAGGACTTGAGCAAGTTGTAAACCGTCGGCACCGAACCGTTGTGCAGATAGGGGGCGGTGGCCCAGATGCCGTCCAGCGGCGGGGCTTGATAGCCGGCAGTCGGCAGCGAAGCATATCCATCGCTTAGCCAGCCGGTTTTTTCCTTGGCGAACCAGCTTTTGTTGTAATAGCGACCGAATTCCTCGGTGATGCCGTCGTAACGGCGGCGATCGGTTCCGATGTCGTCGATCTTCACGACGCGATTCGGGTAGGTCCAGTTTTCGCCGTAAGTGCCGTGACACTTCGAGCAGGTTTGCTCAAATAGTTTCTTACCCTTGGCGGCAAGATCCTTGTCGATCGCGAAGGGATATTTCGGCGGTTGCAGAGTGAGCAGACATTCGCGGATATCGCGAAACGTGGCTTCTTCCTTTTCAAAGACGTTGGGGCCGTTGAGCGTACCCATCATGAATTGCATGATCGATCGCACCGAGCGAGCGTCCGATCCGCCGGTGTGGTACATGGTCTTCTTTTTCTTCAACAACCACCAGGCGGGCGGGTCTTCGCATAGATCGTCGTAGAGTCCAAGTTCCACGCGCTTGACCTGCAGAAGGAGTTCGGGCGTTCGGTGACCGAGCAAATACACCGCCATCCCGCCGGCTTCGCTGGTGCCGCGGACGTTGGTGAACGTGAACGGCAACCAATCGGAGCGGCCGTTGGACTTGTTCAGCTCCTGAAACAGCGCTTGAATGTCGAGCGTGCTATTGCCGAGGCCGACATAACTCTTGCCCATGATCGACCCACCATGGCAAACCAGACAATCGACGCTGATGCCCTTCCCCAGCAGGGTCGCGCTCTTGCGCACGCCCATCGGCAAGCCGTCATTGGGATAGGGGGCGGGGTGCAAGCCATAACGCTCGCGTAGGGATTTGTCGAAATCGGCCGGTTTTTCTTTGAGGCCCCATTGCTTCCAGACGTCGTCGTAAGCCTTTTGCGACCAAACCGCCGGGTTGAAGCTGCGCGATTCAAGCGCCTTGCGCCCGCGCTCCGCCGCCTCGTTCGGCTCCGCTCTCAATGCGCCTACGACAATTAGAGTCATGCCAACTGCTGAAACCCAACGACTCATCGCTCAGCACCTCAACGCAAACTCACGGGGACAGGGACATTGTACTGCCTTGAAGGTGAAAACCGAACTGGGAAGGTGAATGCAACCGTGCGAAGTATCGGTCATCAATGAAAATCCCGTGAGCGCGCCGTCAGTTCACCGAGTTGCTCGGACAAATCTTCCAGTCGGTTCACCAACACGTGGATCACATTGGACTCGTTTTGCAAAACGCCGTGGGCGATCATAGCAATCGCGCCGCGGGCCACGCGGCGATATTTTTCCCAGACTTCCGGCCGCACGATCAGGTTGACCGTGCCGGTTTCGTCTTCCAGCGTGACAAAGGTGATCCCCTTGGCCGTGCTCGGTCGCTGACGCATCAAGACAATCCCGCCCACCTTGAGCTTGCTGCCGCTGTTTGTAGTCGCCAGTTTGTCCGCGGGCGTGACATTCAGTTGATTCAACATCTCGCGCAGGAAGCTCACGGGGTGCTGCCGCAACGTGAGGCCGGCGGCGCCGTAGTCGGCCAGCACTTCCTCGAACGGCGTCATCGGCGGCAATGCGTTCGGCGTTTCCTGCCGGTCGAATTCATCGAAGAGCGTAGGCGGTTCGCGTTCCGGCAGCGATTTCCACAGCGCCGCCCGCCGGCCCAATTCCAGCGAGCGAAACGCATCGGCCTGCCCGAGTCTTTTCAACGCTCCGCTACGCAACTCGGTCCGATGGACAAAATCAGCGAACGACTCGAACGGCCTCTCCGCCCGACGCGCCACGATCAAATCGACGTGCTTGCGCGCCAGCCCGCCGACCAGTCGAAACCCCAATCTGACTTCTGACTTCTGACTTCTGACTTCTGACTTCTCCAAAGTACAGTCCCAATCGCTGAAGTTGACATCGATGGGCAGGACTTCGACGCCGTGCTTCTTCGCGTCGGCGATCAGTTGGGCCGGGGCGTAGAAGCCCATCGGTTGGCTGTTGATGATTGCGGCGGCAAAGGCGGCGGGGTGGTAGCACTTCAACCACGAGGAGACGTAGACCAGCAGCGCGAACGAGGCCGCATGCGATTCGGGAAAACCGTATTCGCCGAAACCGCAGATTTGCTGAAAGAAGCGTTCCGCGAATTCGAGCGCGTAACCGTTGGCCAGCATGCCGTCGATGAGTTTCTGGCGGAACTGCTCCATCACGCCTTTTCGCCGCCACGCGCCCATCGCCCGGCGAAGCTGATCGGCTTCCCCCGGCGTGAACCCGGCCGCCACCACCGCCAGCTTCATCGCCTGCTCCTGAAAGATCGGCACGCCCAGCGTCTTGTGCAATACTTCCTTGATCCGGTCGTTCGGATACTCCACCTTTTCCTGGCCTTGTCGCCGCCGCAGGTAGGGATGCACCATCTTGCCCTGAATCGGGCCGGGGCGGACAATCGCCACTTCGATTACCAGATCGTAAAACTCGCGCGGTTTCAGGCGCGGCAACATGCTCATCTGCGCCCGGCTCTCGATCTGAAACACGCCGATGGTGTCGGCCTTGCAAATCATGTCGTAAACGACAGGATCTTCGGGGGGGACGGTGGCAAGAGCAAGTTTTGGCGGGAAACTGTCGTGAATTTGCAATTGGCAATTGGCAATTGGCAATTGGCAATTGCTGATCATTTCTTCATTGCAAATTGAAAATTGAGAATTGCAAATTGCAAAATCGGGCGGAGAAGAAATCAAATCGAAACATTTCCGAATGGCCGTGAGCATGCCCAGAGCCAGGCAATCGACTTTGAGAATGCCCAGCGCGTCGAGATCATTTTTGTCCCATTGAATGACGGTGCGATCGGGCATGGCGGCGTTTTCGATCGGCACCAGTTCGCACAGCGGTCCGTGCGTCATGACCATGCCGCCCACGTGCTGCGACAGGTGCCTCGGAAAGCCGCGCAATTGCTCGACCAGCCAGAGAAGTTGCTTCGCCAGCCGGCCATGGGGATCGAGCCCCGCGTCTTTGAGCCGGCTGGCCGGGGTGTCGTCGCCTTGGCGCGAGTAATGATCCAGAGACTTGGCCAGCACATCGACGCGGTCCATCGACAGTCCGAGCGCTTTGCCCACGTCACGGACCGCCGAGCGCGAGCGATACGAGATGATCTCGGCCGTCATGCCGGCCCGCTCGCGGCCGTATTTTTCGTAGACGTATTGCAGCACTTCCTCGCGCCGCTCGTGCTCGAAATCCACGTCGATGTCGGGCGCTTCGTTGCGCTCCTTGCTGACGAAACGCTCGAACAGCACGTCGATGCGCTCGGGATCGACGGAGGTGACGCCGAGGCAATAGCAAACGGCGGAGTTGGCCGCCGAGCCGCGGCCCTGGCAAAGAATGTCGCGCTCGCGGGCGAAACGCACGAGGTCCCAGACGGTGAGGAAATAGGCCTCGTAACGCAACTCGGCGATCAGCTTCAGTTCGTATTCGATGAGCCCGCGGACTTTGTCGGGTATGCCGTCCGGATAGCGTTGCTTGGCGCCTTCCCAAGTGAGTCGAGTCAAATGTTCGAGCGGGGTCATCCCCGGCGGGGCCAGTTCCTCGGGATAGTCGTAGCGCAATTCATCGAGTGAGAACGTGCAGCGCTCGGCCACTTCGAGCGTGCGCGTCACGGCCTGGGGATAGTCGGCGAAAAGCTCGCGCATTTCGGCCGGCGATTTCAGATGTCGTTCGGCATTAGCGAAAAGGCGATCGCCGAGTTCGGTCACCGTGCAACCGTGCCTTACGGCGGTGAGCACATCGTGCAATGGCCGGCGGCGCGGGACGTGATAATGCACGTCGTTGGCGGCGATGAGCGGCACGCGCGCCGCCCGTGCCATTTGCAGCATTTGCTGCAATCGGAACCGGTCCTGTTGACCCCGCGATACCTCCGCCACGGCGTAACAGCGATCGCCGAACAGTTCGCGATAGCGGCGGAGTTCGTTACTCGTCGTTTCGCGAAGCAAGGCCCCCGCCAGCAACCTCGTTGCATGATCGGCCACGTCGTTGAAAGTGAGCAGGCATTCGCCTTTGGGCGCGGCGCGGCGACCGTGGGTCAGCAAGCGGGACAGCCTGCCATAGGCGGCGCGATTCGTGGCCCACAGGAGCAGTGGTGAGGCATCGACCGGCGTGATGAGCGCGCCGATGAGCAATTTCAGACCGGTTTCCTTGGCCGCGACGTGAGCGCGCACGACGCCGGCGAAGCTGTTTCGATCCGTAATCGCCAGGGCCGCGCAGCCGAGTTCAACCGCTTGCACCACGAGTTCTTCCGGATGCGATGCGCCTTCGAGGAAGGAAAAATTCGTGCAGCAATGCAACTCGGCGTAACGAATAGCAGACCCCGTACCTCCGACCTGCTCTTTGCGAGGCGCCAAGGGTATTTGAAACGGCAAATGCTTCGGTGGCGGTTGTTCAGGCATGGCTGAAAATCAATTCAAATAGAACGCGGATGACGCGGATCACACGGATTTGCGCGGATCAGAAAATCAATTGTTCTTCTGATCCGCGCAAATCCGTGTGATCCGCGTCATCCGCGTTCTATTGAGAGACACCAATCCTCTTGTACTACCAACATTGGAGTAATTTCCCTTCGTCACGCGAAGATGCCGTGCAGGAACCAGCATTCATCCGGGAGCGAGCGAAAGAGCCAGAAACGCTCACCGACGGCAGTTTCCACCAGGTAATAATCGCGGCGAATGTCGGCGCCGCGCCACCAGCCGGTCTCGATCCGCTCCGGGCCCCACGAATGCGCGACGACGTGATGAGTGCCTTGCCATTCGAACCGAATCGGCGGCCCTTCCGGAAACATGGAGGCGACTGGCAATGCGATTGGCAGGCGAGTGAGACGCGGAGGGCGCAAACTTGGAACTTGGAACTCGGAACTCGGAACTTTGTCTCGCTTGAGCCACGGTTCATACCGGCAGGCCAATTCAGGTTGGGCGTCCGGCCAAAGTTGCGGGCGCAGAACGGCCCGCTCGCCCAATCGGCCGTTCAAGCGTTCCAGAAGACCCGAAAACTGCCGCCGCCAATTCGCCTTCTCGCCTTCGAACATCTGCTCCTGATGAAATTCCAACGGGACCGCGAATGTCGCCTGCACGCGAATGGTTGATACTTCCGCCGGGATGGTCAAGCGCTCGATCCGCAAGCGCAGCAATTCCATCAGATGGCGATGCGAATCGCTGGGTTGCAGCAGTTCCACCGCGAACTGAATCGGCTCGTGCGAAACCAGTTGCAGCGAACAGCTCAACCGGCGCACGCCGATTTGCCGCGGCCGCAACCGTTCCAGCACTTTCTCCAGCAAATGCGCCAGCGCGGTTTCGACGTGCCGGCGATTGGCAATGGGCGGCTCGAACGGCCAAGATTCCTCAACGGGCTCCGCCGGCCGCTCCGGCTTCAACAATTCGGGAACCACGCCGAGCGCTTGATCGAGCCGAAGCAGCAATTCGGAACCGAAACGCGAAGGCAGATCGGCGCGCGGCAGAGCCAGCAGTTGTTCGATGCGGCGAATATTAAACTCGCGCAACAGCTGCACGGTCGCGACCGGCAACCGCAGCGCTTCGATGGGCAGCAACTCCAGTAGCTTGAGTTGTTCCCCGGCCGGAGTGATGCTGATTCTTTGCGAGTCTTGTAGGGTGGGGGGGGGGGGGGGGGTGGGCAACGAACCCCCCCCCCCCCCAGGGGGGGGGGGGGGGGTTATGGAAAAAGCCCCCCCCCACCACCAAAAA
>JBGQCZ010000107.1:0-10862 GCA_041495645.1 Gemmataceae bacterium
AACCGCCGCACCATCACCCGCCTCATCCGCGACTGGAAAGCCGACATCGTCCTCAGCCATCGCCCCAACGATTATCACCCCGATCATCGCAACGTCGGCATCCTCGTGATGGACGCCGCCTACATGGTGACCGTTCCGTTCTTCTGCCCTGACACGCCGTACCTCACCAAGAACCCGGTCTTCCTCTTCTACGACGATCGCTTCGTCAAACCGAACCGCTTCTCAGCCGACGTGGTCGTGGCCATCGACGACGTGATCGACAAGAAACTGGATGCCGTGGCTGCGCTGGAGTCGCAGTTCTACGAAGGCGGCTGCAACGGCGGACCAAACCTCGTGCCCGACCCAAAAAACGCCGCCGCCGTCACCGCGCGCAAGAACGAGGTTCAAGAATTCTTCCGCAAACGCTTCGCGGACTTGGCGCGACAGTTCAATCTGCAATTAACGCAGTGGTACGGACCCGAAGCGGCGCAAAAAGTGAAGTACGCCGAAGCCTTCGAGATTTGCGAATACGGGAGAATGCCGAACCGGGAGGAACTGAAGAAGCTGTTTCCGTTCTTTCCGGGGAAGGAATAGGCAAGTCGCTTGAAGGGCTTCAAAGTGATTGCTACGATCCGAAGGGTTGAACTGAGTCAAGAGAATGGCGGTGACCAATGGCTGGCAAACCGTCTCCAGTCAAAACCAAGTCGCAAACGAAACCGTCACGATATTCCAATGTCGGCTTTCGGTTCCTCGGAGCCAAAGAGGACACGACGTTGTACGGAACTGTTCTCGTTCGCGATCGAGAAATGGTTCTGGACATTCCTGAAGGAGGAGATAGCGCATACCTGATTGTCGGCACAGCGCATGAACACTGGTTCGAGGGCAGGAATAGTGGGCAGGAAATGCTGAATGATGTGAACGCGAAGTGGGCTGCCATTGGCAACAACTTCGTCGGCATCTGGATCGAAACCGGCCATGAATACCTTTTTTCGTTCGAACTCGGTTCTTCCGCTGGCAGCCCGCCCTGAGCAACGATATGAAACTGTCGACTTACATCGTCAAGTTTGACACAGGTTTCGCACCGAATCCTTTCGGCCGACATTGCACGCTTGCGTGCTGCAAGCCGACCATTCGCCGCAACGCGGAGGAATGCGACGTTGTTGTGGGCATTGCGTCGGCCCGCTTGCCCAAGCCGGGTCGCCTGATTTACGCGATGCGCGTCAAAGAGATTCTGACGTACCAGCAATACTGGAAGGACCCGAGGTTTGCCGGACGGAGGCCGTCAAGCAGAACATCAATAAGCCGATGTGGTGACAATATCTGGCATCGCGAAACCAACGGCTGGAAGGCTGCTGAAAGTGACTTTCACGACCGCACCCACCTCGAGCGCGACACAAACGGTGTGAACGCGCTCATTGCGACCGAGTTTTTTTACTTTGGTTCCAAGGCGATTCGCGTGCCAACCCGGTTCCGATCAATGCTTGCGACGACTCAGGGCCACAAGAACACGTACGATCGTGACAGAATTGAGCGCTTTTGGGATTGGATCGCAAACAAGGCTACCAAGCCGGGTCGCATTGCCGATCCTTGGGAGTTTAATGGCGACGCGTGCCGAGCTCAATGCGGCGAGGTCGAACCGGACGACATTGAAGAGAACTGTTGAGAGGACCCGATCAAACGAACGGGGAATCGGCGATGAGTCTTGAGATGCCATTCGCTGAAGTCTTGGAGGCAGCGGTTCAATTGTCACCGGATGAGCAGCAGGAATTGATTCATATTCTGAATCGCCGTCTGGCGGAAGCCGCACGCAAGCGATTGGCGGCGGATGTTCAAGAAGCTCGCGAGGAGTTTGCTCACGGGCGTAGTTCACCTGCGACACCTGGAGAACTGATGCGTGAGATCACGGAATGAGAAGCACTGCGGGCAACGGCACAGATCAGGATATGACGGGCGATAATAGCAGGGGTACGTGATGAGCGGGAACATATTTCTACTCCAGGGCGGAAGTAACCTTGTGAAAATGCAAGAAGCCCCTTACGACTCCGAAAGGCTGCTCCAAGAACTCCTTGCCAGTTTTCCGGACCTCTTGGCTGGCGACCAGATCGACGCCGCCGAACCACGTCGCTGGTTGCTCGTTTCAAGAGAAATGCCGGTCCCTGGCGAGGAGGAAGGCGCGGGACGCTGGTCACTAGACCATTTGTTCCTCGATCAAGATGCCATTCCAACATTGGTTGAGGTCAAGCGCAGCAGCGACACCCGTATTCGTCGCGAAGTCATTGGGCAGATGCTCGACTATGCCGCCAACGCCGTCGCGTATTGGCCGGTGGAACAGATCAAAGCCAAGTTTGAGGCGCGGTGCGAAGCGAACGACGGCGACCCCGACGAGGAGCTGGCTACCTTGTGCGGAACGGATCAGGACGCCGGCGAGTTTTGGCAGCAGGTGAAGACCAATCTGCAAGCCGGACGCATCCGATTGGTGTTCCTCGCGGATTTGATACCCGTCGAACTCAGACGAGTGGTCGAGTTTTTGAACGAACAAATGGACCCGGCTGAAGTCCTCGCCATTGAGATCAAGCAATACGTCGGAGAGGGAATGAAGACACTCGTGCCACGCGTTTTGGGTCAGACGGAAACTGCTCGCAAAAAGAAAACAGCAGGAACAAGCGTGAGCGAGAAGATTACGGAAGGCGAGTTTCTTGCGGGCATTGCGGCAGACCGAACGGCAGCGGAGCAAGACGTTGTTCGCCATCTCATCGCCTGGGCACGGGGACAGCGACTCGATGACGACTTCCGAAAAGGTAAAAAGGGATTGGCATTCATACCGGTTCTGCTGCATGCCGACCGCTGCTATTACCCAATATCGGTGCAGCGCAAAGGGCTGATTGTCTTTCAGATGCGTTGGCTGAAGGATCATCCGCCATTTGACGACGCGATGAAACGGCAGCAGCTATTCGACCGAATCAAGGACATCCCCGGGTTGCGCGTCACGGATGCAGGGATGGAAGGGTTTCCGAAGATTCCCATTTCGAGCCTGACGGACCCCGCGCAGTTTCAACGCTTTGTTGATACGCTTGATTGGATATTGCAGGAGATCAGGCTCACAGCTTGACGCCGGTGGCGCGCTCTGAACATGGATGCGAAGGGCGTGGCCTTCCATATCACGAACCGAAGAGAATCACCGGCGGCGCATTCTTCACGCCTAAAACAAACTGGCGCCGATTTCTTCGTCGATCATCAATGGAACCGCAGTCATGAATTGGTTCAATTCCGAATCGTTGGACGTTGAAATTTGGCGTCCGCCGACGTTGCACGCGTAAGATACATACGTATACTATGATTGGCTCGCGGCCCATTTGCTTTTCGTGCGCGCATTTCTTGGAGTCCCGTCGTGATTATTTCAATTCTGATTCTGTGGATCGGCTCGGTTCGCGGTGGTGCATCCGACGCGTGCGGCACCTCGAACACGTTTGGCAGCTCAACCCACAAACCAACTGCGATCTCAATCAACAAGCCCACAACCACCACCACCACTTTCCCAACTAACTTTTTGAGAGCATCGCGGGCGGGTTGGAAGTCAGGTTGGGACAAGGAGATGCGTCCAGAAAATGAGATTTGCGCACATGGCCAAAAGTTGGATTTAGTTGGATTCGGCACTCGGCGATTTCTCGACTCGCATTACACTGACGAAGTACGACATGCCGCGAACCCGCCGTTTGGAATCAATCCCATGCGCCAGATTCTTGCGATCGTTGGATTGGTCGTGTCGATTGAGTCCGCATTTGGCGGCGAGAACTGGCCGCAGTTTCGCGGGCCGAACGGCGATGGGATTTCCGACGCCAAGAACTTGCCCATCACCTGGAGCGAAACCGAGAACATCCGCTGGAAGACGGCGATTCATGGCAAGGCCTGGTCGTCGCCCGTGGTTTGGGGCCAGCAAATTTGGATGACTTCAGCGACCGAAGACGGCAAAGAGAGTTTTGTCATTTGCGTCGATCACAAGACGGGAAAGATCGTTCACGACATCAACCTCTTCACGACCGAGAAACCGGCCTTTTGCATCCCATACAACAGCTACGCCTCGCCCACTCCAGTGATTGAAGACGGCCGGCTGTACGCTCATTTCGGCAGCGCTTGCACGGCCTGCGTGGACACCGCGACGGGCAAGACGCTATGGATGCGCCGCGATCTGCCGTGCGATCATTGGCGTTCACCGGGCTCGTCACCGGTCTTGTACAAGAATCTGCTGATTCTCACGTTCGACGGCTACGATCAGCAATACATGGCCGCGCTTGACAAAGAGACGGGCAAGACCGTGTGGCGGAAGGACCGCACGATCAAGTACACGACCGACAACGGCGACCTAAAAAAAGCCTATTCTACGCCGTCGATCCTCGAATTGGATGGCAAACCGCAGTTGATCAGCCCGGCGGCGGAGGCTACGACGGCTTACGATCCGCTAACCGGCGAGGAATTGTGGCGGGTGTATCACGGCGGGATGAACGCGGCCTGCCGGCCCGTTTTCGGCCACGGGTTGGTCTATCTAACGAGCGGTCACACGAAGAACTTGCTCGCGGTGAAACAAGGCGGAAGCGGCGATTTGAACAAAGAGAGCATCGCTTGGAAGCTCGGTCGCGGTGTACCGTCGCGGCCATCGCTGTTGCTGATCGATGATTTGCTTTACATGGTGAGCGACGACGGTACGGCGTCATGCGTGGAAGCGAAGACGGGGCGAGTGGTTTGGAATGAGCGGCTAAATGCGGCGTTTTCCGGGTCGCCGGTGTATGCTGCTGGGCGCATCTATTTGTCGGATGAATCGGGCAAGTCGTTCGTTTTGACGGCCGGCACGAAGTTCAAGATCGAATCAACAAACAAACTCGACGCCGGTTGCATGGCTTCACCGGTCGTTGTCGGTGACACGTTGCTATTGCGCACCAAGACGCATCTTTATTGCATCGGCAAGCGTTAACTTCAGATCGAACCGCGATCTAGCCGGCTCGGTCCGCCGGCGATGCGCGGCAGCAGGGAAGCGCCAAAGAATCCGCCAAATACCCCCAGCAACAGGGCATTGGTCAGCAAGAATAGTCCGAGTCGCATCGGCGTCGGCTCGTCGGTTTCGGGGAAGCCGAATAAGGCGGCAAAGAACTTTTCAGCCGGCAACGATTCATGAACCAACTGCGAATGAATCACGAAGATGCCGAGGCAGGAGAGGAAACCCACCAGGAAACCGTGTTTGAGACCGCTTTGGGTGGAGGCACCGGCGAATACGCCGCCGACCATCATCGCCAGGGCGGAAATGCCCCAGGTGACAAATTGGGATTGAATGCGGCTATCGACAACGAATTTACCGCCGCTGGTGCCGATGATATAGTCGCGAATGGGGCCGGCCCAAACCGTGCAGCCGATGGAGAGCGCCGCCCCGCCGAAGACGCGCGCCCACGCGATCGGCTGCGGCGGGGCCTTCACTTTGACCACTTTTTCTTTCTTGGGCGCGGACGGATCCGGAATGTCCGCCAATGGGGGCCAGGCGAATCGGCCGATCCGCGCACCAAATGCGCCGACCAGCGTGAGCACGCCCCAGCCGCCAAACATCAGCAAATGATTGGGCGCGTGTCCCAACGCGAATTGCGCGCCGAGCAGGGCCAGCGCATGAATCAGACCCAGTGCCGCCCCCGCGGCAAGCGCTCGAGAGTTGCCCGCGCCCGCAATCAGGCTGCCCGCCAGGCCCGACACCAACATGAGGCCCGGGTCGGCAAACGGCCCACGGGTGGAGCCCAGCCGATTGCGCTGCCGAGCGCTTGTTGCCCAGCCGTTCCCATCAACCGCAGTCCATAGTAGAGTCCCTGCGCGAGAACCACTCCCGCCAGAAACCGGGTCGCCATCTCCGGCGAACGCACCAGTTCCTCGGCCCCGTGGGCTGCTCCTGCCTTCGCTACCGCGCTTTCGGGCTCATCCAGCAGTTGCACGCCGCAATTGGGGCACAGAAACTGCGTGTCGAATGCGGCCTGACATTCTGGGCAAACTCTGCGCATGGTTCGACTCCCGGACGGGTGATTCCGTGGTCTACCGGGAGTATAGATCATGGATTTGCGAGACGAGAGCAGTTCACCCGGGCCGGCTGGTCTGAATCGTGCCGGGCGCGATAACATGGACGGTGGAGGCTTCAACGCATGTTTCCCGCCGAGATCATCCGGCAGATTCGCCGACTGCAACTGCGTGCCCGCCGCGCTGTCGAGGATCTCTTGGGCGGCGAATACCACAGTGTTTTCAAGGGCACCGGCCTGTCGTTCGAGGAAGTGCGCGAATACCAGCCCGGAGACGACGTCCGCACGATCGATTGGAACGTTACCGCTCGCATGGGTTCACCCTTCGTCAAACGCTATGTCGAAGAGCGCGAGCGCACCCTGATCCTGGTCACCGACGTGAGCGGTAGCCAGGGATTTGGCACGCGCCGGCACGTTAAACGGGCGGTAATTGCCGAGCTGGCCGCGCTGCTCAGCTTCAGCGCCATTCATAACAACGATCGGGTTGGGCTAATCTCCTTTAGCGACTCCGTCGAGCTGTTCATTCCGCCGGGCAAAGGCACGCGTCACGCTCTGCGATTGATCCGCGAAATCCTTTACGGTCAAGCCAAGCGAACCGGCACGTCCATCGCAACGGCCTTGGATTTTCTGCAGAAAGTACAACGTCGCCGAGCGATCGTCTTTCTGATGAGCGATTTTCTCGATCTGGGGTACGAACACCCCTTGCGCCTAGCCGCTCGCCGCCACGATTTGACCCTTGTTCGGGTAGACGATCCGTTCGAAAATGAGTTGCCGGCCGTCGGATTGATTCAGGTGGAAGATTCCGAAACCGGCCGCCAATACTTGATCGATACGTCGAATCGGGAAGCACGAGCCCTGTTTGCAGAACGGGGCCGCGAACGGCGGGAGCAAGTGACGAAACTGGCCCGCGGTTGCTCGTTGGACCTGATCGAGGTTTCGACCGACGGCCAACACCTCGATGCACTGGTTCACTTTTTCCAGCGCCGCGAGCGTCGATTGCGGAGGCGATAAATGACGGTTGTTTGTCGATTGCTGATCGTGCTGATGCCCGCTTCCGTGGTCGAGGAGCAGAAGCCGGGCCGCGCGATTTGTCGCCTGGAAAGAAATGAGGCCGTGGTTTCGCTATCGGGCGAATTGCGGATAACCGTCAGCATTGAAGGACCGGCGCCGGTGGAAGTGGAGATACCGACTCCGTTGACCGCCTCCAAAGACTGGCGGGTAAGGACCTTGTCGCCCAAGTCTTCGCTCCTTTCCGACGGACGCGAACGTTGGGAACAGTCGTTCTTGCTCGAACCGTTCCAGGTCGGCAGCGTGCCGCTCAAGTTGGAGCCGATTCATTATCGCACCGGCAACGAGGTGTTGGATTGGCCGTTGACGTGGAAGCCGTTGGAAATCAAAGTCGTGTCGGTCGTGTCGGACCCGGATCGCGAAGCGCCGCGACCGGTAACGGACATTGAAATAGAATCGCGGCCTGAACGCCAATCCGCTTGGCGGTACGCCATCTTGCTCATTGTGCCGATTGGAGTGGCGGCCGCAGCGGTCGCAGGGGCGGTGCTTCGACGCCGTTCGCCGCCGATGGAGATTTCCGCCACCGAACGCGCGCTGACAGAATTGAATCGACTTCGTGAAAACGACGGACCGCGTCCCGATCAGTTGCCGCAAGTTGCAGACGCGCTACGGCGCTTTCTCGAATGGCGGTTCCAGTTGGCCGCCACGCGCCAGACAACTTCCGAGTTTGTTTGCTCGCTGCGCAAAGTTGAAGAACCGGAGCAAGCGATCGTCGAAAAAATTGGCGCAATCCTCAACCAATGCGATCTGGTCAAATTCGCGGGTACCGATCTCGCTCGCGAAGCATGTCAATCCTTGCTGCGAGGCGCAAGTGACACAGTTACGCAACTCGGGCAACTTGGGCGGATACATTCGGCCGCGTGATCGAGTCCGATCCGATAAAATGCATCAAGCATCGGCGAGTCTTCTGCCGAAGAAGATTGCGTCAACTGGGGCGTTGCGGCAAGACAGGTGGCAAATGACGCCGCCAAACGCCGGAGAGCAACGGGCGCAGCCGCCATCAGTGACACCACTGACAACCTTGTCTTTCCGCATGCGGTCGGGACCGCCGGCTTTCGCAGCATGAGTCGGCGGTCCCCCAGTTGGAGCTTCCAATAATGACGAGTTATCACAGGGCGTTGGCTGTTCTGGTCGTGGCGGTTCTGGGAATTTGGGGATGTACGCAGGGGCCCGGATCGAACGCCGAAAAAGTCAAAAACCTCGAATCAAAAGCAAATCGGCTTGAAGAAGATCTTCGAGCCGCGACCGCCGCTCGGGATCAATTCAAAAAGAAGCTCTCCGAAGCCGAAAACCTCACCGCTCAGCAACGACAAGACCTCGAAGACCTGCGGGGGCAGGTCAAGGCCCGCACGGCCGAACGAGACACCTTGTCGCAGCAGTTCGAGGGCTTTCGCAAGAACTTGAAAGAACTGATTGGCCAAACCGAAGCGGCACTCGCCAAACCGCCGGTCCGGCCCGTCAACACGGTGAGCCAGCCGAAGGTTCCGAATCTGTAATCCGAACAATATCCAGGGAGCAGCAAGCCCGGTCCCGGGGATGGGCCGGGTTTGTTCTTTTTGCGGCTATCGGTTCTCGATTCGTTGGATGACCGCCTTCGACTTCAAGTCTTCGACCATGCGGCGGTATTCTTTCTCGGCGAGCAGATTCTTGAGTTTGTTGCGAATCTCATTCTGTGTGTCCGAGTCGAGCGGCTTGCGACCGGGATAGGTTCGTTCGGTCACTTTGACGAGGTGAAAACCGCCCGGCAATTCGACCGGCCCACCCACTTGCCCGGGCGATAGTTTCAAGAGCACGGGTTCCAATTCCGCCGGCCGAATCTCGCCCGGTTTCTCGCCCAGGCCCTGGTCACCCGGCAGGATGTTGTATCCGGCTTTTTGCAATTCCTTGGCCGACTTGGCAAAATCGGCCCCCGACCGCAGGTGGGCTGCTAATTCATTCGCGTAGCGCCGTGCCGACTCGCGGTTCGTGAATTTGCTGGCGTCGAGGAAAATGTCCTGCCATTTCAACTTGTCCTTCACGGCGAAATCCTCGGCATTGGCGCGATAGTATTCCTGAATCTCCGAAAGCGGGATGTAATTGATCTTCGGGAAGATCATGTTGCGCATGAATTCCATGGAAATGAACGACCGCTCGACGTTGCGGCGGAAGTTCGAAATCGAGATTCCCTGCTGCGCGAACATTTGCTTGAGTTCATCGTCGGTTTTGACCTTCAATTGCTCCTTGAATTCCTTGATCCGGCGATCGCACTCCTTGGCGGCTTCGCGATTCAATTCATCCATGACTTTGCCGCCCACCTTCTTGAGCCGCACGTTGGCCGCTTCCATGCATACTTCGCGTTCGATGAGTTTTTCGAGTTCCGCGGCGTGGATTTCGCTGAGTTTTCGTGAACGATCCGGTTCTTGAAGTTCCATCACCTCGCGCAGGCGGAACGCGACCATTTCCCGCAATTCCGACTCGAAAATGGGCGTGTTATTGACATAGGCGACGGTCCGCACCGCAACGTCGCCGTCGGCCAGCGTTACCGGCGGCAGTCCCGTCAAGGCGGTCTCCGACTTCTGCGAACGCGCCTTGGACATCACCGGCGGCAACGGCGGCGCCAGCGTCGGTCGTGCGGTCCGCGGGTCCGGCTTGCCGCTGCCGAACATATGGCACCCAAGGCTTGCCCACATCAGGGAGATCGCCAATAGCCAGCCGCGAACGCGCATGACATGCTCCGGCGAAATGGAATCGGACTGTTTCGCACCGGGCTTATAACGACTCGGTCGGCAAACGCAAGAGGTGTCGGAGCAGTCGATACAGGCAATCTGGCTCGTCTTCGCCCGGTTTCAGCCGGCAGTAGAGGTTGTTTTCGTCCACTACCTTTAGCCGCCCATCACCGCGATTGGCCAGTTTCTTCACCTGGTTTCCGGAACGGTAACCAAATACCAGGTCCGCCCCGTCGCGGTGAAGCGACCCGATTTGCCAGCGCGCCGCCAATAGACGCAGTTCCGCCATCTTGAGCATCCATTCGGCCGCAACGGGGATTGGTCCGAAGCGGTCGCGCAGTTCCTGGCGGAAATCCTCGAGCGTCTTCAAGTTGCGCAGGCGAGCCAGCCGCCGATAAATCTCGATCCGCGGCTTTTGCCCCGGCACGTAATCGCGCGGCAGGTATGCGGGCCACGGTAGATCGAGCGTCACTTCCAGATGGGTCTTCACTGGCTGATTGCGCAGACGGCGGACGCAATTCTCCAAGAGATGACAGTACATTTCGTAGCCGACCGCCGCGATATGCCCGCTTTGCTGCGTGCCAAGCAGATTCCCCGCTCCGCGAATCTCCAGGTCGCGCATGGCGATCTTGAAGCCCGCTCCAAGTTGCGTGAATTCTTCAATGGCCTTGAGCCGGGCCGACGCCTGCGGAGTAACGAGCTTGTTCTCTTCAACGAGCAGGTACGCGTAAGCCCGGTTCTTTTCCCGGCCCACCCGCCCGCGCAATTGGTGCAGATCGGCCAACCCATACGTGTCGGCCTGATGGATGAAAATCGTATTGGCGTTCGGAATGTCCAAGCCGCTTTCGATGATCGTGGTAGCCACGAGGATGTCGGCCTCGCGGCGGACGAACTTCACCATGGCGTGTTCGAGTTCGTGGCCGCCCATTTGGCCATGGCCGATGACAATGCGTGCTTCCGGCACGATGTCGTGAATCTTGGCGGCGATCTCGTGAATATTGTGCACCCGGTTGTGCACAAAGTATATCTGCCCCTCGCGATTCAATTCCCTCAGAATCGCCTGGCGAAT
>JBGQCZ010000108.1:0-10850 GCA_041495645.1 Gemmataceae bacterium
CATAACCCAGCGTGAAGAATGTTCCGCCGCTCCAATAGACATAGGTCGGTAGGGCCGGATTTGCATTCGCCGCTTGCAGCGTGGTTCCAATCGACCAGTGGAGCAGGCCAAAACCGAAAATCAATCCGCTCACCCACGCGATCAAAAGTGCAAGCAATGACAACGGGCCGAAGATGCTGAGAAACGCTTCGCGTTGCTTGCCCCGTGGAATTTGCAGCGCCAGCCCGCGCCAAAGCCTCCACGTGGTGCGGTAAAAGAGACGGGCAAAGCGAAACCGATGCGTGACCCGCCGCGGTAGAACGGTGGTCTCGAAGCTGTCCACCAGCACCAGGAAAATCAACGACAAACCCGCAAGCGATCCCAGAACCGACATGAATTTCTCCCAGGCGAGCCGAGCCGCGCAAGCGGCCGGGTTCTTGAGAACATCGAGAGAAATTGTATCAGTTCGTTTTTCCGGCTCGATGACCGCGAACGAAGCGATTACGGTGTCCGCGACAGTCTTGAAAATGCCTGAGCCCTTCGCCGCCCTGACGTAGACGACCGAGGCTTCGAACGATTGGCCCGGGTACATTACGCGATCATGCCAATTGCAACTCGGAGTTCCTGCTTTTGAAGTCACCAACAAGATCAAGTCGAATTCTTTGGGGCGCGACCTGCTTTAGCGGTCGGTCCGGCATATTGTCAAAAGTCCTTCCATTCAAAATGCGACCAGTCTTTGATTTTCTGACTCCGCCCCATTGCTTGAAAAAGAAGGGCACATTCGCGTGCTCGCACTGATCGCGAATTCTCAGCACCCACTCCTTTTTCATTGGGCGGGCTCCCGGACCGCTCTCGCCACCGACGATCACCCATCCGATGCCTTTCAAGTTCAGTTCACCCAAGTCTTCAAGCAGCGGTTCGATAGAAAGAAATCGCACTGTAGCCGGTGTTTTTCGCAAGAAGTCGATACGCGGCAACCCGTGCGTTCGGTTCTCGACACTGACGCCCCACCAAACATGGGACAATGCCCCAGCGAAGGCCAAGGGCCCTTTAAGCAAGTCGCACAGGCGGTCCGGCCGCTTCGTCAACACCTGATAGGTGTGCCAGTTCGCTAGTTCCATGACGCGAGCAACTTGCTCGATGTACGCGTCCGGAACGTCTTCGTGAAACAAATCGCTCATCGAGTTAACGAAAACCGCTTTCGGTGACCCCCACTTGAGCGGCTCGCTCAGTTTTTCTGGGACGAGGCGAAGATCAAAGCCCTGTTCATATGGATGGCCCGGTACACCGCGAAACCTCTCCGCAAACGTCTCAGCGTAGCAATGGGTGCAACCGGGGCTAATCTTTGTACACCCACGCACTGGATTCCAAGTCGCATCCGTCCATTCAATCGATGAGTTCTCGGCCATCAGACCGCCCCTCGGTTTCGGTACTTGTTGAAAATGTGCGTAACGATGTTTTGAGCCACAGGCTTCGGGGAGGCGAAGAACAAATAATAAACAATAGCGCCCTTCGTATTCCGCATTGGCATGGGTTCAGGAACGTTGTCGAAGCCAGCCGCCTTTTTTAGCCGCTCTCGGAACGCAGCGGCGATCGTCTCGTTGTCAGTCCTTTCCTCCATTTCGAATAATACGTCTTTTGCGGGCGCGTACGCTGCAATGCGCCAGGAGTCATCGCCCCAGAAGGCATTCATACGCGCAATATCTTTCTCAGCAACGCCCTCAGGGTTCCGCCAAAACACGTTGCGGTTCATGTCCGCAATCGGGAAGTTAAGAAACATGTCAATGGTTTTCATTTCGCCAACCGTCCGAATGACTTCCCAGTTAAGGTGTAGGCCGTAGGGGTCGAGGAGACATAGGCCACGTCGATAATCCTTCCAACGGACTTTCGGCAATACGTCCTTCAGCATGACTTCGTTGCAATCGCCTTCGTGGATTGTGATGTCGGCTCGCCCGCCAAACATCGTGCGTAGGTTCTTGACCTTCAGGCCGTTCATATCGATGAAGTGGTATTCTTTGAAGGGCGGCTGAGTGTTTACTGCGATCACGGGGCTGCCTTCTACCTCTGCCCCAGTCGATTTCGAGACGTGGACGCCGGCACCGGCGAAAGCATCGATATAGACATGGTGAAACCGCGGCTTCTCTTGCTTGGACAGGATCTTTGAATATTCCTTGGCGTAGTCCCGAATAATGTCGAGCTTGATTTCAGACCAATACCCAATTTCATCCAGTTTCAGTTCCTGTTGTCGAGCCATGGGCACCCGATCTTTCCCATAACGGGCTTGAGTGGGATCAGAGTTTTTCCGATACAAATGTCGTGTCGGGTCGCTAGGTTCCCTAGTATACCCGTGTTCATTTTAGATGCAAGATCGATTCAGGTCCCCTCATTCGTGCCGCTTTTCGCCCAGCCGATGTCTCGATACCCGCCAGCGCACTTGATCGCGAAAAGGCCCGTTGTTCCGTCGCCTGTCACGGCTCCCGTAGAAGGGACGCGGCGAGCGAGAACGAACCAACCTCGACAATCTCGAAGGGGACCAATCGTGACAACCAAACAAGGAATTGGACTGGTGGTACTCTGCGCATTGATCGGCATCAAGACTGTGTTTACGGTCGTGCAACCGTTAAAGCCGCGGCACGTCGACAGCCCGCCGCAGGTGATCTACGTGGACCCGTACAACCTGAGCGCCCACACATTCGGCGAACCGCGCGAGGCGGGGAAGTAGCGTGCCAAACTCCGCGGGACCAACCCGCCGGCTCGCCAAGCCCGACTTCACAATGCCGACAATTCGACATCCAGCTTCTGACCCAGGGCCTCGGCCCATTTGTGCAGGGTGGCGAGCGTGGGGTTCAACATTTTGCCGGTCTCCAGCCGGGACAGGGCGGGGGAGTCGATGCCCATGCGTTCGGCGACGGTAGCCAATGTCAGACCCTCTTTTTCCCGCACGGCTTTGAATCGCGCGACCAGGCGCAGGATCGCGGAAAAGCTCTGCTGATTGACGCCACCCGCTGGGCGCTGACGGACCGGGTTCGCGGCGTGCTGACGGCGGATGGCTTCCTCTTCTGCTCGCTGCTCAGGCGTTCGCTTCGGCTTGATCGTCGGCTTCATGTCTTACTCCGTTGGTTCGGGAACTTCGTAGGCCGTGATCGGGCGGATGATGAGCGGATCGGCCACATTCAAAACTTCAAAGACGACGGCAATGAACCGGCCGGTTCCGGTATCGCCGAACGCGATGGGTCGACCGGACGAATCGCTCAGGTCGAAGGTCGTGTTTTCGTCAAACTACGCACGCTCGACCTCTTCGGGCGTCAAACCATGTTCCGCGACGTGGGCCGTGTTGCTGCCGTCGTCCTCCGGCTCGTCCCAATCGACCAAGGCATCGTGCAAGTTCATGGCATCCTCGGCGCTGGCCGAATTGCATCATAACACAATTGTATTCTAACGCAAGACAACAATCAATCGGTTGCCGTTGCATCGAAGTATAAACTTGTGTACACTATACTCGTCAGTTAGACCCGCGCATGGCGTGCGCGCATCTCGGAGGGCACGAATCATGTTCAAATCAGTTCAGGCCGCCTCAATTCGTTTGGTGAACGGCGGCATGTTCGACGTGTCCAATCCGACCGCAAGTCGGCCCTTGACAACCACCACCACCACTTTCCCAACTAACTTTTTGAGGACCTCGGGGGCGAGCGGGAACCGGTTTCAGAACAAGGTGTTACGTCAAGAGAGCGCACACACGAATTGTGAAGAAAGTTTGGAAAAGTTTGGTTTTGCCCGCAGCGGGGCGGGTTCACTTCACCCGTTGCGCCCAGACGGTCAGCACTTTGGCGACGTCGGTGAGGGTTTCTTCGGAGCATTTGTCGGGCGTGTCCGAGAGGCGGTGCCAGTGGCGATAGTCGAAGTCGATGATGTCGACGGTCGGAATGCCGGCTTTGTTGAGGGCGATGTGATCGTCGAGAACGTCTTTTCCGCGGCGGTTCTCGAAGCGCTTCACGCCGAGTTCCGCCGCCGTCTTCCAGATGTCCTCGACCACGGAAGCGGCCCAATGCATCGAGTTCGGCTCCCAAGACAGAGTCGCGTCCTTACCGGCCATCAAGTCCAGCAGCACGCCGGCCACATATTGATGCTTGGGCTTGGAACGCCTGTATTCGATAGCGAACTGCCTGGAGCCGAAGAAATACTCGTCGCGGTCCGGTTCCGGGTCGTAGATGTATTCCTCGCCATCGAAGATCACAAAGTCGAGACCGACGTTCAGAGACAGACCCTTCATGTGATGGGCCAGTTCCATGAGGAAGGCGACGCCGGAAGTGCCGTCGTTAGCGGAGACGAACGGCCGGTTCCAATTGCGGCGGTCGGGTTCCTGGTCGGCGATGGGGCGCGTGTCGTAGTGAGCACTGAAGAGAATGCGCTTCTCGCGGTCCGGGTGCCAGGTGATGATCATGTTGGCCATATCGACGGGTTCGCGGCGGCTTTTCTGGCTGGCCTGGAAGCGCTGGAAAGTCACCGTCGCGCCGAGCTTTTCGAAATGCTCCTTGAGCAGCGCCTGTTGCTTCTTCATGCCGTCGCTGCCGCTAATGCGCGTGCCGATGGCGCAAAGTTCCTTCAGGTATTTCATGCAGCGGGCGGAATCGAAAGGAACCTGCGGCGGTTGATCCTTGGCCTGATCGGCGCCGAATTGGTCACGCGGCGTTTTCTTGCCGTCCTGGGCCACGGTCTTCGTATCGTTGCAACCGGCCAAGAACGGGACCATCGTAGCCACCGCCAACAGAAGAGCGCGAACCGTCATGCCCGGCTCCGTGCAAGAGGAAAGACATCGTTGGTAATGATGCTACCCGAAACAGGCGTGCGGAGCGAGGCGAATTCGGCCATTCGTGGCCGGCGCGGTAAGATGGGCCGCACAGCCGCAAGCGGCGGGATGCGAACCTCTTTGGATTCCGGTTGCTCCTATTTCCATTCCAAATCGCACGCCGCACGAAAGGGCCTCATGCAGCGCCTCATGGATGAACCCGACGCCGGCGCTGGCGGAAGCCGGGCGCTGCTGAAACTCGCGGCGCCTCTGGTGCTGTCAAACGCCTTCTGGACGCTGCAACTCACGATCGACCGTGTCATGCTCCAGGACAGCAACGCGGTCGGCGCCGCCATGTTCGCCGGCGTGCTGTTTTGGACCCCGTTGGCCCTGCTGCAATTTACAGCCGGATATGCGACGACCTTCGTCGCGCAATACGTCGGCGCCGGGCGCAAGGAGCGCGTCGGCCCCGCGGTCTGGCAATCCATCTATTTCAGCGTCGCTACGGGCGTCGGCTTCTTGCTGGTGCTGCCGTTCATCCGGCCGCTGATGTCCTTGACCGGACATACGCCGGAGGTCCAGGAACTTGAGACAACATTTCTTCAGTGTCTCGCATTTGCCACCCTGCCGATCTTGTTGATCGCCTCGGTGAACTCGTTTTTCGCCGGCCGCGGCGACAATTTGCCGGTGTTGATCGTGAACATCATGGGCTGCGTCGTGACCGTGGTTCTCGACTACGCCTGGATCAACGGGCACTGGGGATTTCCGGCCTGGGGCATCGCGGGCGCCGGTTGGGCGACCGTGTGTGGGTCGTGGGCGTCCGCCATCACCGGTTTGGCGTTGGCATTGCGCCGGCGCTATCGCAAGGAATTTGAAACGCTATCGGGTTTCCGGTTCGACTGGGCCTTGTTCAAGCGCTTGATGCGCTTTGGCGTCCCGAATGGGATGCAATATTGCATGGAAGCGCTGGCCTTCGCGATTTTCCTCATGCTGGTTGGGCAATTGGGCCCGGTGGAACTCGGCGCGACCAGCATTGCCTTTACAATCAACATGACGGCCTTGGTGCCGATGCTCGGCCTCGCTCAGGCGGTGTCTGTTCTTGTTGGCCAATCGCTCGGCGGCGACCGGCCGGACCTGGCGGCCAAGACCGCGCTTCGCGGCGTGGCCTGGTGTCTGGTGTACACGCTGGTGAATGCACTCGTTTTCGCGTTTTTACCCGGCCCGCTGTTGGCGATCTTCAAGGACAAAGACGCGGATCGTTGGGCGGAGATCTTAGCGATTGCGCCGACGCTGTTGAAATTCGTGGCGGTGTATTGTCTGTTCGAAAGCGTGAGCCTGATCCTGTCGGCGGCGCTGCGCGGCGCCGGCGACACGCGCTTTGTCTCCGCCGTCACGCTCGTGTTCTCGTGGTCGATCATGGTCGTGCCCACGATCGCGGCCCGGTTCGCCGGCTGGGGCCTGTACCCGGTTTGGATCTTCGCCACCAGCTATTTGATCGTGCTGTCGTTTGTCTTTGTCTGGCGGTTCCGCCAGGGAAAGTGGAAGAGCATGCGGGTGATCGAAACGCCCGTTGAACTAATCGAGGAAAGGTCTCGTGAAGCAATCGCGTCGTGAACTGCTATCCGAGTTGGCGGGCGAAATAGTACGCCGTCAGCCCGAAGCCAATGGCGATGATCAGCCAACGCAGCAGGGCCTTGTTCATTCGCCGCGACAGCCGCGCGCCGAGATAGCCTCCGGCAATCGCGGCGGCGGCCATCACCGGCACGTATTTCCATTCAACCTTGTTGCCGCAGCTCCACATGACGACCGAGACAATATTGATGAACGCGGCCAGCAGCGACTTGAGGGCATTGACCCGATGCAGATCACCGAGGCCCATCAAGCTCAGCGAACTGATCATGAGAATGCCGATGCCCGCGCCGAAATAGCCGCCATAGACCGCGACGACGAACTGGAAGAGCACCACGCCGATCTTGACGCGGGTGGGCGGCTCGTCGTGGGGTTGACCCGCGCCAACCCAACGCGAAATGAGCGGTTGCAGCAAGAACAGCGTGGCGGCCGTAAGAATGAGCCACGGAACCAGCGCTTTGAACACGGCGTCGGGAAAGATCATCACCAGCCAAGTTCCAAGCGCTCCGCCGACGATGCATGGCGGCACGAGCCACCAGAGCCACTTTCGCGATGGCTTGAGTTCGTTTCGGAATCCCCAGGCGCTTGCGACGGACCCGGTGACGAGCGCGACGGTGCTGGTCGCATTGGCCGCCACGGGCCCGACGTAGAAGTCCAGGGCGGGAAATGTGTAAAGCGTGCCACCGCCCGCGAGCGAATTCTGAAAGCCGGCCGCAAGCGCGGTGGCGGCCAGGATGAGGAATGGAACCAATCGCACCTCGATGAACGGCGTTTACCATTTCACCAATACGCCGAGGTATTGGTCCTTCTGTTTAAGGAGTCCTTCGTATGCAGTTCCCAATTCCGCAGGTGCGATGCGATGCGTGATCAGTCCCGCCAGGCTCAATCGTCCCGACGCGAGTTCCGCCAGCAGCCAGCGTTGGGCTTTGTTGATGTCCCATGCGCCCGCGAGTCGCGTGTGGGCCGGTTCGAAAAGCATGTTGCCGTGAGCGCCGGTCACCTCGATATAGCGGCGGTGAAGGTCGTCGTAGAAGTTGACGTTCTGAGCTTTGCCGCGTGGGCTGCCGACGACGACAACCTGCCCGCCGTCGCACGCCAGCGACATGGCCGTCGGAATCGCGTCGGGCACTCCGGTGGCGTCCGCGACGATCTCCGCGCCTCGCGTGCCAAGCAAGGCGGTCAGTTGTTGACGGACATCGCCGGCGCCGGGATCGATCAGGTGATCGGCTCCGGCGGCTTTCGCGGCCTCGCGGCGCATGCCAACCGCGTCGATTCCGACCACCGGATGGCATCCGGCGGCAAGGGCGCACCGCAGTGCGAACTGGCCGATGATGCCCAGTCCCAGCACCGCGAACGAGCGGCCGAGCGTGAGACCCGCCCGTACCGACGCGCCGAGCCCATAACGAGAAATGCACGCAATGCTGGCCTTTTCAAAGTCGAGATTGGCCGGCAGCCTCCACAAGCGGCCGCGTTCGTGACCGATGGTCAGCAACTCGTGAGAAGCGTGATTGCCGGGATAGCTGACGTGGTCGCCGGGTTGCCATTCCTTAATGTCGGACCCGACGGCAACCACGGTGCCGGCGGCGGAATAGCCCGGGCGGAACGGGAACTTCCAGTCCGGCAGGCTCGGATCCTTGAGCCATTGATGCGTGCCGGTGTAAACCGCCAGCTCGGTGCCGGCGCTCACGGCGCTCCACGCGGTTTGCACGAGAATCTGATTCGCGGACGGTTGGGGCAAATCCACTTCGCGAACTTCGGTCTTGAACGGTTCGATAATTACGGCTTGGCGTGCGCGCATGTTTTTCAGGAACCTGGGTATAATGACGGAATGAGTCGTTCAGGCTCAACTCGGACAGTATATGAAGCGCCCACGGCGCTTCGGATTTAGGCATTTCTGGGTGTCTCTTGAAATTTGCTCCGAAGGAGTTGTGATGGCGGACCAGGAGGCGTTTCAGCGCACCATCAATGAGAACCCCCATGACGATGGGCCGCGCCTGGTTTACGCGGACTGGCTCGAAGAGAATGGCGAATGCGACAAGGCGGAGTTGCTTCGGATTGGGTGCGAACGAAATCGCCTGGCGAATGCGGGCGCGTCGCCCAAGAAATTGAGTGCAGTTGCCAAGCGCGAAGACGAAATCCAGGCCAATCACCCCGCGTGGCCGGCGGACCTTCCGAAATTGTCGCGGACCCAATGGGGGCCGCGCGAGCGCGGTTTTGTGTCAACCATCCGAATCAGCGACACTGCGACATTCCTTCGGCATGCCCCCAAAATCTTCGTGGCCGCGCCCATTACGCAGGTCTGGCTCGATGCGCTCGATGACGACGGTGCGGCGGCATTGGCGGCATCTCCATGGCTCGCCAGGCTGGTTCTCTTGAAGTCTCATGGCACGCACATCGGCGACGTAGCCCTGAAAACCTTGGTGGATTCGCCGCATGTCGCCAATTTGAAGCGATTGTTCATTACCTCGGCGGGCATCGGCGACACGGGCGCTCGAGCCATTGCCCGCTCCCGAAGTTTGGGCAAGCTGACGACGCTGTTCCTGAATTCGAACCGGATCGGCAACGACGGCGCTTTGGCGCTGGCCGACACGAAGCGACTGCCGGCATTGCGTGAAGTATACCTCGCGGCCAACGAGGTGCGCGACGCCGGCACCGCCGCCTTGCGCAACCGCTGGGGCGAAAACGCTCACCTATGAACCGGGAAGAGACGCCGTCGACAAGCACGCCGCGACGCATTCGCAAACGTCCACCCAGCCCAATTCCGTGCCTTGGCGTGCATCACCGGCAGGCAATTCCTCGTGAGTGATGACGATTTCGGTTCGCTGACCCTTGGCTAAGAATTCGATGCAAACCAGTGACGTGCCATGATCCACTCCGCGATCGCTCCGCCAATGAAATGTGTGCACCAGCTTCTGATTCGGCACGACTTCGCGAAAAGTGCCTTCGAAGAACCAGTTTTCGCCAGAGTTCTTGTCGCGGATTTGCTGCCGCCATGTCCCGCCCACACGGCAATCCAAGTCAATCGAAATTGTCTCGTATTTGCGGCCCCAACTCCACTTGGACGCCATGCTCGGATCAGTCCAAGCACGGAAGACGACAGTCACGGGCCAGTCCAAGACACGGCGCACCACGAGCGCTTCGGACGGCTCAACCTTAAGGAGCATTTGGTGTTTCCTCGTTTGGGTGTGTCTTCTCGAGAAACTCTTCGAGGGCATCAAGGCGGTCGTTCCAGAATTGGCGGCAGCGTTCGATCCAACTCGTTGACTGATCAAGGAACTCGGGCCGAATTCGGCAAAATCGTTGGCGGCCGTTGGCGGCCCCGTTTGCGGCGAGCAATCAAGCCGGCCTTCTCCAGCACGTGCAGGTGTTTGGTAACGGCCGGCTGTGACATGTCGAATTGCCGGGCGAGTTCCATCACCGGGCGGTCGCGGAGTGCGAGTTGCTCGATGATCCGTCGCCGCGTTGGATCGGCAAGCGCATGAAAAACTCTGTTCAGGCGATGTTCACCCAAAAGGTCCGCGTTCCGGCGCGGCATTGCCTGCTGTCAGTGCGCTGCATCCGAAGATGCTGACCGAACACATGACCCAACACCAATAGCCCGGCTGATCGAGGACGATTTCGTGATACCGGCCAAGCAGCCCCAGTTGCAGTAGCGCGGCAGTTGCCGCGACGAGCGCGGCCGAGCGCCGCCGGCTAGCGGCCAGACTGGCGATGCCCACAAGAATCAATGGGTTTGCGAGCCAACCTATCGTTAGCATGGCAACGTCAATGTCCCATTTGCGCCAAGTAATCGAAGCGTTCCAACCGACCTGAAAGGCTTCGTAGCCACGCAGTGATCCAGTCCTGCGATCTGCGGCATAGGGGTTCGCCGCAGGCAACAATAACGCGATAAGATAGAGCCCGAGACAGAGTGTTGCAGGAATGGCCTGATACCGGCGTCGCACGGCGTTAGATTCCGCTGTTGGATCGTGAGGCGTTACCGCAGTCGGCGACCTTGATTTGAACATCCCACACGCACAGTAATTTTGTCGAGCCCAAGCCGCTACTACCGCAGTTGAATTCTGTGCGAAGTCTGCTCGATTTTCCAGATTATTGTGTTGAGAATGCCCACCGCCTTATGGATAATCGATGCTTGATCGAGATTTCATGTCTTCGCCCATTTCGATCGAGGCCAGCTCATGTCCGCGTCTGCGACGGCAATTTGTCCATATTGTCAGCACGAAGCCGCAGCGCCGGACAAATTGAGCGGGCAGCAGGCACAATGCCCACACCGTTCGACCTACTACACGTTTGTGCCAGCTGAACCGACCGCAGTTTTCGGTAGTGGGTCAGTTTGGCTGGCTTGTGGTGCGGGCGTCCCGCCCAATGGCACTTACTTTGGCGGCTCAGTTGTTTTTGGGCGGGAGCGTTCGGGGAATTTTCGCCTGCGTGCGATCACGGTGCGCGGGTACGAGCG
>JBGQCZ010000109.1:0-10815 GCA_041495645.1 Gemmataceae bacterium
CGAAGCGAGGCGCGTTGGACGAACCGCCTCGCTTCGCTTCGGCCTCCGCTGAGCTTCGACGTCGCCGCCACTTGCTTTTCCTTTACGCCGCAGGCGGAACTGACCCGTTTCTCGGGCGTTTCTTGACAGACTTGGCTTTTCCAGAATTTGCCTCAGCCGCGGCAAGAGCCTTTTCGGCCTCCCGGCACCGCTTGTCGAGCGCGGCTTGTTCGGCTGGATCGGTGATCTCCACTAACTCAATTGTCTGAAGCATTGGCCCGCGCTTGGCTCTCGGCGTTTTGTTTTTCATTGGTCAAGCACCCTCACGAATGACAGAGAAAGACAATTCACCCTTTTGCACATCAGGATCCCGTTCTTGGAAAAACCAAACCTGAATGGTGTACCTGCCTTCCTCGGGAAAAGTGCATCGGAGTCACATACGGGTCGCCGCCGTCGTCTGATCTTCAACGAAGACAGGTGGGGGAATCAGATTCCCAAATAAAACAGCCTTGTCGGTCCGATCATTGATCACACGTACGTAACCGGGAAATTCCCCGGCGCGCGGACTCGAAAGAATCAGGAAAAGCCACAGTCGCGACGGAACGAGCGGAAATCCACTGGCCACGATCTCCTGGCGCACACCTCTTAAGTGGAATACGCCAGCCTCGGTCTTGCTTTCGCGCACCCCGTCGCAAACGGCCATAAGCCGAATGCGCGGCGTGACGGCGGCCGCGCTCATCAAGAGCCCCTCGCTTTTTCAAGCTCAACCGGCATATATCATCGTACCAGATTGAAAGGCGGCAAGACAATGAGCCACCTTGTGCTGCGGCGGAAAGTTCGCCCCTTCCTTCGCGCGCATCCATGTGCCGACATTGCTCTTTGTTGTGTACAATAGTATACTGACGAGTTACAGCTTCGGCCGCGCACCCATCCCGCGGGCCGGCTGGTCGTTGTGTGCACTTGTGTGAGACCGATCATGACTTCGCCTCAATCGCTCCCGTGCCCGACTCGATCGCGTTGCAGCCGGCGTTTGCGCTGCTGCGCGTCGGGATCCGGGAAAGCAAACCGCCGCGACGACGCCCACCACAAATACAACAAAAAGTTTGAAGGCATCGGGGGAGGATTTCAAACGATGGATTGGCAACAGGTTGCGATCAATCCGGAACTCGTCGGTTCTCGCGAAAAGTTTGGAAAAGTTTGGTTCCGAGTTGGGCGGCGCGCTGGTTTTCCCCGGGGTGTATTCGTTTGTTGTGTCCCGCTTCGGCGGGTTCGGAAAATACCGCCTGAAGGCAGTTGCTACGAACGATACTACGACACTAGCGAATCCTCGCGAACCAAGTCAAAGTTCGCTATGATGGACCAATCCAATCGCCAGGGAGATCGCATGTCTGAAATCAAGCGGCCGCGTATCGGGTTTCTGGGAGCGGGCCAGATGGCTTCGGCGCTCGCGCGCGGCTGGACTTCCGCGGGGCTGGTGAATCCGGACGAAGGACTGGCGAGCGATCCATCGCCCGAAGCCCGGTCGCGATTCAGCGAACGCAGCGGTTGGAAAGCGGTGCCGAGCAATCGCGACGTGGTCGTGGATTCGGATTTCGTGGTTCTCGCCGTCAAGCCGCAGGCCATTTCCTCGGTCGTCGGCGACGTTCGATCGCTGATCAAGGCACATCACGTCATCGTGTCGATCGCGGCTGGCGTGACGCTGCAACGGCTCGGCGAGGAGATCGGCGAAGGCCGGCGGATCATTCGCGTGATGCCGAACACGCCCTGCCTGGTCGGCGCCAGCGCTGCCGGTTACACGCCCGGACCCGCCGCGACCGCCGATGACATCGATCTGGTGCATCGCCTGTTCAACGCGGTCGGCAAGGCTTACCGGTTGCCGGAACACTTGCTGGATGCGGTGACGGGTTTGAGCGGCAGTGGGCCGGCATTCGTTTACGTGATGATCGAAGCGCTGAGCGACGGGGGCGTTCGTGCCGGCTTGCCGCGCGAAGTGGCCACGGGCCTGGCGGCTCAAACGGTTTTGGGCGCGGCACGCATGGTGCTGGAAACCGGTTTGCATTGCGGAGAATTGAAGGACATGGTGACCTCGCCCGGCGGCACGACCATCGCCGGGTTGCACGCTCTCGAACGTGGCGGCGTGCGTGCGGCGCTCATGGACGCCGTTGAGGCTGCAGCCAAACGGGCGACGGAATTGGGCAAGTCATGAGAAAAAAATCGGGAGAATTCTTCCCATGAACCGCAATCGCGCTGCGAATTTCCGTATATGAACGGATTGATCTTTTCTCGTGTTTGTCGCGCGTATCGCGGTTGCTTCTCTTCTTTCTTGGGGTCTTGAGATGGCCGAGGATTCGGTCCTGATTTTTGATTTTGGTTCGCAATTCGCGCAATTGATCGCTCGTCGGGTACGCGAACTCAATGTATTTTGCCAAATCGTGCGCCATGATTTACCGGCCAGCCGGGTGCGCGAACTGAAACCGGCCGGATTGATCCTGTCGGGCAGCCCGGCCAGCGTCAACGAGCCAAACGCGCCCAAGTGCGACCCGTTGATCTTCGAGCTGGGAATTCCGGTGTTGGGCATCTGCTACGGATTGCAACTGGCGGCGCACAATCTGGGCGGGCAGGTGCAATCGTCCGAGAAACGGGAATTCGGCCGGGCCGAATTGCACGTTGCCGAGTCCAGCGGATTGTTCGCGGGCGTGCCGGAAACCACCACCGTGTGGATGAGCCACGGCGACCAGGTGATGCCGGCCGGCGGCGACTTCATTGCGTTGGCTTCCACCGACACCTGCCCGGTGGCGGCCGTTCGCTATTTGAACAAGCCCGTTTATGGGCTGCAATTCCATCCCGAGGTCAGCCATACTCCCGAGGGCGCGAAGATTCTCCGCAACTTCCTCGTGGATGTGTGCGGCTGCAAGGCATCGTGGCGGATGTCCGCCTTTATCGACAAGACAGTCGCCGACTTGAAGCGGCGCGTCGGCGATAAGCGGGTTATTTGCGGCCTTTCCGGCGGCGTCGATTCGTCGGTCACCGCGGCCCTCTTGCGGCGAGCAATCGGCAATCAACTGGTTTGCATTTTCGTAAATAACGGCCTGTTGCGGCTCAACGAGCTGGAAGCCGTGAAGAAGACATTCCAAGGCGTGTTCGGCGTCGAACTGCACACGGTGGACGCATCGACGCAATTTCTCACGGCACTTTCCGGCGTCACCGATCCGCAGCAAAAGCGCACGTTGATCGGCCATGCCTTTATCGAGGCTTTCAAGGAGGAGGCGAAGACGATCGACGGCGCTGCCTTTCTTGCCCAGGGAACTCTTTACCCGGACGTGATCGAAAGCGGCGGAACTCCCGACGGCCCTGCGGCCACGATCAAGACGCATCACAACGTCGGCGGTCTCCCCAAGGAATTGGGCTTCGAATTGATTGAGCCACTGCGGGACTTGTTCAAAGACGAGGTTCGCAAGCTCGGCTTGGAGTTGGGCCTGCCCGAAGCGCTGGTATGGCGGCACCCATTCCCTGGCCCCGGCTTGGCCGTTCGCTGCCTCGGGGCAATTTCAGAGGATCGGCTCAAGGTCCTTCGACATGCCGATGCGATTTTCCTGGAGGAATTGAAAAAGACGGGTTGGTATCGGCGAACCTCGCAAGCGTTCGCGGTGCTCTTACCGGTGCAGTCCGTGGGCGTCATGGGCGATGGGCGCACGTATGAGAATGTCATCGCCTTGCGGGCGGTGCAAACCGACGACTTCATGACGGCCGACTGGTCGCGCTTGCCGCAGGATTTGCTTTCCCACGTGGCAACGCGGATCATCAACGAGGTGGCCGGCGTGAATCGCGTGGTTTACGATATCAGCAGCAAACCGCCTGCTACAATCGAATGGGAGTAGGCCGGTTGCGGCTTTGCGGAGAGCCAAAATGCGTTTCACCAAGATGCATGGTTGCGGGAACGATTACATTTATGTCGATTGTTTCCGCGAGAAGCCGCCGCGAGACCCCGCGGCGCTGAGCCGGGCCGTCAGCGATCGGCACTTTGGCATCGGCGCCGACGGCCTCATTCTCATTTGCCCCTCGGAAAAAGCCGACGCCCGCATGCGCATGTACAACGCCGACGGCAGCGAGCCGGAAATGTGCGGCAACGGTTTGCGCTGCGTGGCCAAGTTCGTTCACGATCGCGGCATTGCGCCGCGCTCGCGCCTCGCGATCGAAACTGGGCGCGGCGTGCTCACAGTCGACTTGGAGATTCGCGGCGGCAAGGCCGAACGCATCCGAGTAGACATGGGCGAGCCGATTTTGCAGGCATCCGACATTCCCACGAATCTCCCGGGCAACCCGCCGGTCAATGTCCCGCTCACGATCGACGACGTGACGTTGAACTTCACGTGCGTGTCGATGGGCAATCCGCATGCGGTGACGTTCGTGGATGCAGTTACCGACAGGCTGGTATTAGGTATCGGGCCGAATGTGGAAAAGCACTCGGCGTTTCCGCGACGGACCAACGTCGAGTTCGTCAAAGTGAACAAGCCAAACGATGCAACGATGCGGGTCTGGGAACGGGGCAGCGGTGAAACGCTCGCATGCGGCACCGGTGCGTGTGCTTCGGCAGTGGCCGGTGTGTTGACCGGACATCTTGCACGCAAAGTGACAATGCACTTGCTCGGCGGCGATTTGGAATTGCATTGGTCGGAAACAGATAATCACGTCTACCAGACCGGGCCCGCCGTGGAAGTCTTCAGCGGTGAGTGGCCGGAGTAGCAATTCAGGGCGCGATTTTTCCGGCAAGTTGCAAACGTGACGCCACATCGTAGACCCCGTCAGTCTTGGAGTCCTTCAGAAAACCGGGAAATGAGGAACCGAGAACCGAGAATGAAGAACCGCTTTCATTCGTCATTCTCGGTTCTCGGTTTCTCATTTCCCGGTCCTTGCTTGGGATTTGGGCTGTCTCGTCCTCTGGCGAACATGGATTCGGCGACGCCCTTCACATTCGTGAACTAGACTTCCTCAAAGGACTTAGAGTCAAAATCGGCACATTCGCGAATTGGAAAACTGCCATGGTTCAGGCTTGCCCGAGTCAACCCGCATCCGTGGTTGATCCACACGCCTTGGTCCAAGCGACCGGCGGGTCGGTGAGTTTGGCGGTGGAGATTATCCGCGTGTGCCTCGATTTCATCCCGACCGGGCTCGCCGAGGTGCAAGACGCGATCGCCAGCGGCCAGGCTGGGCGCGTTCGAGCCGCGGGCCACAAAATGGCCGGATGCATTATTACATTCTCGGCAGGGCCGGCCTACGTCGCCGCACGTCGAATTGAGTCCCTCGCCACGCAAGGAGTACTCACCGGCATCGACTCCGTCTACCACGAACTCGAAGACGGATTGGAAGAACTTCGCGCGTCGCTCAACGACCTCAAGACACAATTCATGTCCGGGAAACCGAAATCATGACGGCTGCGACGCCAACAGGTGAAACTCAGTCCGCTGGCAAACGCAGGCTGGACGACTCCCTACTGGCGCTGGTTGTTGACGATCTTCCCATCGATCGCCTCCTGGCAGGCAATCTCTTGCGCGCCGCGGGACTTCGGGTCGTATTTGCCGAAAACGGCAGAGACGCGATCGAAAAAATCGACGACGAGGCCCCCGCGATTGTGGTTACCGACTTGCAAATGCCGGCCATGGACGGGCTTGCCCTGGTGGAACGCATCCGCAACGACCACCCGTCGATTCCCGTGATTCTCATGACGGCGCTTGGCAGCGAGGATATCGCGGCCGCCGCCTTGAGAGCCGGGGCTGCCAACTACGTTCCCAAACGCGCGCTCGCGCAATTGCTGCCGGAAATCCTCGACAGCGTGCTGTGCGCCGCAAAGTCAGATCGGCGTCGGCAGCGACTCCTGGAATGCACGCGCCGGGTCGAATGCGAACTCGTGCTTCCCAACGATCCCGCATTGGTCCCGCTTTTGGTGGCTCAGTTCCAGGAACAGGCTTTTCGCATCGGCATTTGCGATCCGAACACCAAGATTCGCATCGGCATCGCGCTGGAAGAGGCGCTGCTGAATGCCATCTACCACGGCAATCTGGCAGTGAGCTCGGACCTGAAACAACAGGACACCGACGAGTTTTGGCGCTGCGCGGCTCAACGAGCGGAAATCGAGCCTTATGCGAGCCGGCGAGTCCACGTGACTGCCCGGTTGGCTCTGGAAGAAGCCGTCTGGGTGATTCGCGATGACGGCGCCGGGTTCGACCCTTCCAAATTGGCAGACCCTACCGATCCGGAAAATTTGCTCAAATCCAGTGGCCGCGGACTGCTGCTGATTCGGACGTTTATGGACGAAGTTCATCATAGCGAATCGGGCAATCAAATCACCATGATCAAGCGTCGCGGCCGGCAAAAATGATCATTGTTCGGTGCGAAGCCCTTTGGGCAGACACACATTGTTGTCAAGCATGGTCAACCTGCAACTGCCGATGCCCGGCGAGGTCCATCAATTGGATCAAGCGCCCGCGCCAGCGCCGCAACAAGTGAGGCCCGATTCGGGGGAACCTAAGCCCGCGATGGGGCCGCTTGGATTCATCGCCGTCGCCGTCTTCCTCGTCGTTCACAACCTGATCAAGTAGCCCTCTTGCTGAGTAGCCCTCTTGCTCCGCGAGAGGAAGGCCAACCTCTCGCGGAGCGAGAGGATGGTTAGCGCGTCCCCAGACGATAGTGATCTTGCTGTTCGGCCAGATCCGCTGGCAGACCGGGCACTGCTCCCCTGAATTGCGCGAACCGCTCACCGAATGGTTTTGGCTCTTCCTGCCGAATGGCGGTGATTCGCACACGCGTTCCCTCGGGCAACACCGTCGCATCGTCCGGCACGATTACTCCATCATGAACCACACCTTCCAATTCCATGACACACCTCTTTCAAAGTCGGACACACCGGCCTGCTTGGGCGGAAGGAGGTTGGCTACGCGGCCAAATACACCTGTCGCCGAGGCACGGGCCGGATTGCAGAAGCCACTACTTCGCGGCGGTCAGGTGCGGTGCCCGAGGGTCGGTTGCCCCAAGTCTTTCATCGCCACGGCCGCGGGTTCCGGTTTTCGAGGTTCGCCGCTCACCAGACGAGCTCCAGCCGCGCGATCCAAGGCTCGCAGCGTCGCTGCCATCGCGCCCAAGTCGTACTTGTGCGACCGCGCGAATTCGTCTCGCCAGGCTCGCAGATCCGCCAGCACATCCCGCTCGTTCATTGCCCGCCCACCAGTCTCGCGTGACCTGCTGTTGTCCGGCCCGGACCACATCCCGGCTCGGCCACGCCGTGAGATAGCTCGGCACCGTTGTTTCGACGTACACGCTCGGCTTCCTAAGTCGCGATCAAAACGCAACCCGGCCACGGCTTCAACGACCGCATCGCGCCTGTTCGGCGGCGCGCAGTCGGCTTAGGCGGGCTTCGCGAAAACGTGAACCTCACGCTTCAGACGCTCGCCCAATCGATCCTTTTCAACTTCCAGATCGTATCGACCCTGCAGGTTCAGCCAGAATCGTTCTGACGTGCCGAAGTAGCGAGCAAGTCTCAACGCGGTGTCCGCGCTGACCGCGCGCGACCCCCGTACGATCTCGTTGATGCGCCGCGCCGGTACGCTCACATCCTTGGCCAAACGGTATTGGCTAAGGCCGAGAGGCCGGAGAAATTCTTCAAGTAAAATCTCTCCCGGATGGACCGGCTCTAACTTCCGTCGTGCCATTGGTCTTCCTTAATGGTAGTCGGTAAGCTCGACGTCATGCGCTTCGCCGTCGAGCCAGCGAAAGCAAAGTCGCCATTGATCGTTGACGCGAATGCTATGTTGGCCTTCGCGGTCGCCGGACAATTTCTCGAGGCGATTGGCTGGAGGAACTCGCATGTCTTCCAGAGATTCGGCGGCGTCAAGCAACGCCAGCTTACGAAGTGCGGCGCGTTGCAGTTTTCCAGCGAATCTTTTGACCCGCTCACGCCGGAAGAATCGTTCCGCGTACTTGTCCGCGAATCCCCGTATCATGGTGCCATAATAGCGCCTGGCGTTAATAACGTCAAGCGCTATGCCACACACAAATCAACCCGCCGAACGACCAAGCCCACCTACCATGACTGCTGCAAGAGTTTCATGTCGCGCGAAACCGTGATGCGGTGCCGGTCAGGCGCAGCGACGCGATCCAGAACCACGCCTGCCGATCCGCTGGACTCGCGGAACTCAGCGCTCACGACCGGTAGTGCCGCGCTGGGATAACTGGCGTCGTAAGCGAAGCTTGAGCGGCGTATGCGATACCATGGTTCTTTTTCGTGGCCGACACGGATCACGAAGGGATGCCGGCCCGACTGCTGGACGGCGAGAAACACTTCCAAAGGCGTTGCGGCCGCGGCGATGACCTCGCCATCCGCGAAGCCGACCCACCGATCTTGGTATTGGCCGAGCAGTTGATCGCGGACCGCCCAGTACGCAGCCTCATTCTTGCGCCAGTCCGGATGGACTTGTTGAGCAATGTCAGGCGGCAGTGCATCAGCAAGGCTTTTCATCGGGCACCTCGGGATGGCAATGGACCAGTTTCCATTGTAGCGTCCTCGGGTGCGCGGGTGCAGCGCGGACCTTGACGCGGCTGTATGTACTGGCGTACACTTTATAGGTCAGATCAACTTGGCACTTCCGCTGCGCGCATTTTTCTGGAGCTCAATCATGTTCAAGTCACTTGCGATGAAGTTGATCGGCTCGGTCTGCCGCGGCGCGCTCGCCGCGGACCACGACCTGGTTTCCAACCCGATTTCCAACTCAGTTTCCAACCCGCTTCACAACCCAGCGCACAACTCAGCTCACCACCAAACGCACCACGCAACCACTCATCCAACCACTTTCTCCACAAAGTTTTCGAAGGCGCGGCGGGGGGACGTTAACAAACGGTGCTGCAATGACTTACGCGCCAACAGGGAAAACGGCGCACGCGGCGAAAAGTTGGATTTAGTTTGGTTCCGAGTTTGGTTGCGAGCGGGCGACCGGATCGCATCGTCATTGCCGGCAGCCCGCGAATACAATCAGCGGCATCACGTTGCGGAGAGTCTCATGCGAACCGTTCTTGCCTTCATCGTAGCCGTCGCACTCATTCCCACCGCCATCGGCGTTGAGCCGGACATTTACTCCGTCGGCGTGGCCCGCGTCGATCTGACGCCGAACTATCCGATCCGGCTGAACGGGTTTGGTTTTCGGCGCACCGAGTCCGAGGGTGTGACACAACGGATTTGGGCCAAGGCGCTGGCGATTGGCACGGACGAAGAAGGCCCCGCTGTTTTGATCGCGGTGGACAACCTCGGCATTTCGACGGCGATTCGCGAAGAGGTCGCGGCCCGGCTCGCCAAGAAGATGAAGCTCGACCCGAAGCGTTTGGCGATAACTGCCAGCCACACGCATACCGCTCCGATGCTCTCCAAGAACAACCCGACGCTGTTTGGCGTGCCGATTCCGGATGCGCATCTGAAGCACATCGATCAGTACACGAAGGAATTCACCGACAAGCTCGAACAAGTCGCGGTCGCGGCGCTCAGAGCGCGCGGACCGTGCCGGATGAGTTGGGGCGTCGGCAAAGTCGGCTTCGCGATGAATCGCCGCACCAAGGACGGGCCGGTCGATCACGATCTGGCCACGCTCGTGGTTCGCGACGTGCAAAACCAGATTCGGGCGATCTATGTGAGCTATGCGTGTCACTGCGTGACGTTGTCGAACAACAAGATCAGCGGCGATTGGGCGGGCTATGCCCAGGAAGCGATTCAGGACGCCTTTCCCGAAGTCACGGCCCTGGTTTCTATCGGCTGCGGGGCCGACCAGAACCCCAACTCCGGAGTGACCGGCGACAAGTCAGAACTGGCGTCGCGGCAGGGCATGGAGATCGCGGCGGAGGTGAAGCGGCTGGTGAGCGGGTTCCTCGCGCCGGTGAGCGGCAAGCTCAAGATCGACGAACGCGAAATCGAACTACCGCTCGCACCGCTGCCGGATCGCACGGGCTGGGAAGAGCGCGCCAAGAAGACCGACGCCATCGGCTATCACGCCAAGGTGCAACTCGCAAAGCTCGACCGCGGCGAGGCGATCCGCACCAAGATCGACTATCCGATCCGCACCTGGGCCTTCGGCGATTCGCTGGCGATGGTATTTCTGCCCGGCGAGGTCGTGGTCGATTATTCGCTGCGATTGAAAAAGGACCTGGATGCCAAGCGGCTGTGGATCAACGCCTATTCGAACGACGCCCCGTGTTACATCCCCTCCGAGCGCGTGCTGAAGGAAGGCGGTTACGAAGGCGGCGGGGCGATGATTTATTACGATGTCCCGGTGCCGTTCAAAGCCGGATTGGAACAACCGATCATCGACGCGGTTCGCGCTCAGATCGGCAAGACCTTCGTCACCACCATCGACACCAAGAAGACCGGCAATTCGCTCCCGCCCTCGCCGCAACAGGCCGCCGCGGCGCTTCGCACCAAACCCGATCTGGTTGTCGAACTGATGGCTTCGGAACCGCTGGTCGCTTCGCCCGTCGCCATCGACTTCGGCCCCGACCATAAGCTCTGGGTTGCCGAGATGTACGACTACCCGCTCGGGCTCGACGGCAAGTTCAAACCGGGCGGGCGCATTCGCGTGCTGCAATATGACGGCAACAAATTCGTTTCGTCGAAGATCTTTCTCGACAATATCCCGTTCCCCACCGGGATTCTCGTTTGGCGAAAAGGCGTGCTCATCTGCGCCGCCCCGGACATCATTTACGCCGAGGACACCGACGGCGACGGCAAGGCCGACGTGGTGAAAAAGCTCTACAGCGGGTTCGGCACCGGCAACTATCAGGGCCGCGTGAACAGCCTGCAATACG
>JBGQCZ010000110.1:0-10815 GCA_041495645.1 Gemmataceae bacterium
ATCGGATCGGTCGCGAACAACGGCATTTGAACAAACTGTGGAATGTTGTTTCTGGCCGCTTCCATACGTGAAAGTCAATGAATAACGCCTGATTCCGCCGCCGTAACGCCAGACGTAGCATTCATGGGCGCGACCGGGACGGATGGTCACGGATTCATCGCTGGGATTGCAATCCATGGCGATTTCTTCAGCAGGAACCCAGCCATGATTCGGACGCCACAAGTCGCACTGCATTCTCCGAAGTCCGGTCCTCTCCGCCCATCGAGACGAATCGATTGTGTAAACTCGAATCGAAACCGGCCTGTGGTTGATTATCCTTGCTGTGTAAGCCGTCCCCCCAACTGACGGCATAGGGTTCGTCGGTCACAATGAATTCCACGCCGGTTGGATTCGTATTCGCGGCAAGCGCTCGGTCAACGGCGGGCTCAACGACGCGGAATTCCATCTTCGCTGAGGCGATGTCGCCCGGTGAAAACGCCACTTCTCCTGCGATCGTGTAACTGTCTTGCGGTAGCACTAGCTGCACGCTGTATGCGCCCGGCTTTAATCGTCCGAAATGGACACGCAGATCGGCGATGGCGGAGGAAATCGGTTGGTTGCTTTGTCGCGATTCCACGTCGTCTGCCGTCCACCGAAACAGTGGTAGCCACCTGTGCATTGGCTCCTGTCCTTCCGGTGTCAGGACAAGACGGGCATGGCCCCATGCTCCATGACCGCGGAAGATTAGATGTCGGCTTGTCGCAGTTTCCAATTGGGGGCAAAAATAGATGTCGTCAAGGGTCGTGAATTCAGGAAACAGTCTGGCAGTCCATCTCAAACCATTAATTGTTGGTCCATCAGCACGAATCGATCGAATGGTTCGTTGCTCCCAAAGAATTGGCTCAGGTGGTATGTCTTGGTAGTCGGTCTGAATTCCGTAAATCAGTCGGGTCCCGTACGAATTGATGAGCAGGCCCGCGCCGACTGCGGCAAGCAGCAGCGATAATGAGACAATCCGTCGCGTGCGTCGGCCCATTCTTGCTCCATCCAACCGTCGGCCAAGTCAAACCTGCTTCTGAAACTCAATTCACATCGGCGAGGTGCAGAGCCCACTTACCCAGCTGAATAAGTGCTTTCCAGATCCAGTCCGGGGCACTTTGCTCCCGGAAATTTAATCTCCTGGACATTTCCGGACACTTTGGGACATTTACCCGCCCCTTTGGAACCAGCGCGCAACGGACGCCAAATCATAGTGTACATATGTTTATTAATCAATGGCTCAGTCAAAGATTGCCGCAAAAACCGGGACTGCGGGCGAGGACCCAGCATTTAGGCCCATTCTGGCCCTCGAACTCTTGACTCATCTTCGAGTTTCCGTCTATTTTGCTTATTTCCGGCTTTACTTTTCATAGATTACTTAGTAAATAAGTTTAGTGATGTATCGTCTGTATTCTGTTGGAGGGCGGTCTTGCGCTCCTTGCTCGCCATGGCCATTGGCTACCTGATTTTGCTTCCGGCAGTCGCATGGCTTTTGGTCTGGCAGCAGAGCCCGGATCAGGCCTTGCTCAACGTTTCCTACGACCCAACCCGCGAGCTTTGGAAAGAGATCAACCGCGAATTCATTCGCCGCGAACAGGATGCGACCGGCCAACGCATCGCCATCAACCAGTCGCACGGCGGATCGGGGAGCCAAGCCCGAGCGGTGATCGATGGCCTCGAAGCCGACGTAGTCAGCTTGGCCATGTGGCCGGACACCGACGCGATTCGCAAGCAAGGCCTCATCGCCCCGGGTTGGGAAGACCGCCTCAAGAATCGATCGTTGCCGTATTATTCCACGATCGTGTTCGTGGTGCGAGAAGGAAATCCGAAAAACGTCCGCGACTGGGACGATCTCATCAAGCCTGGCGTGACGGTCATCACGCCGAACCCGAAGACCTCCGGCAACGGCAAATTGACTTTGCTCGCCGCCTGGGGGGCCAAACTATTGCAAACGAAGAACGAAGCAGAGGCCGAGAAATTCGTGACCGAACTTTACAAGCACGCCCCGATTCTCGACGCCGGGGCGCGCGGCTCGGCGATGACCTTTGTGCAGAAAAGGATCGGCGACGTGCACATCGCCTGGGAAAACGAAGCGCACCTGGAGAAGAAGGAATCCGGCGGGCGGCTCGAATTGGTTTACCCGAGCCGCAGCATCAAGGCCGAACCGCAGGTGGCGCTGGTCGATGCCGTGGTGGACCGCAAGGGCACACGGGCGGTCGCCGAGCGATATTTGAATTTCCTTTATTCCCCTAAGGCGCAAGAGATCATTGCCGAGCACCATTACCGTCCGAGCGATGATTCTAAGCGCAATCGAAATGAACTGCGCGATCTGGAGCTGTTCGACATCAAAGCGCTCGCGCCGGGTTGGGACGAGGCAAACATAAAGTTCTTCGGCGACGGCGGTGTGTTCGACCGAATTTATCAGAAGTGACCACATAGCCCCCGGCTTGCCGGGGGAAGCGACGGTTTCCCCCGGCAAGCCGGGGGCTAAATAATATGGCCACGAACCGACGAGTTTTGCCGGGGTTTCATCTCAGCCTGGGGTACACGCTGTTGTATCTCGGGGTGCTGGTGATCATTCCGCTCATCGGTTGCCTGGTGAAGGCGAGCACGCTGAGCTATCGCGAATTCCACGACGCCGTGTGGACGCCGCGAACCCGGGCGGCTTATGAGCTTACCTTCGGCGCATCGTTCACGGCCGCGGCGATCAGCGTTGTCATCGGCTTGCTAATCGCCTGGGTGCTGGTGCGTTACGAGTTTCCGTTCAAGCGCTTTTTCGATTCGTTGGTCGATCTGCCGTTCGCGTTGCCTACGGCCGTGGCCGGGCTGGTCTTTTCGACCCTTTACGTGGAAAACGGCTGGCTCGGGCGCTTTCTAGTGCCGCTCGGAATCGAGTTGGCTTACACCCGTGCCGCCGTCGTGCTGGTCATGGTGTTCATCGGTTTTCCGTTCGTGGTTCGGACCGTGCAGCCGGTATTGGAGAGCATCGACGCGGAGACCGAGGAAGCGGCCCAAACCCTGGGCGCGACGCGCTGGCAGACGTTTCGGCGAATCCTGTTGCCGTCGATTCTGCCGGCACTGTTGACCGGATTCGCGCAGTCATTCGCCCGCGCGCTGGGTGAATATGGATCGGTGATTTTCGTGTCGGGGAATCTGCCGTTCCGCACCGAGATCGCGCCGGTGCTGATCGTTGCCCGGCTCGAGGAATTCAAGTACGCGGAGGCCACGGCGATCGCGCTGGTGCTTTTGGTGAGTTCGTTCGCCATGTTGATCGTCATCAACTTGCTGGAAAAGTGGACGAGGAAATGGGACAAGTAAGAGTCACGGGTAAAGATCCTCGATTCGTTCGCTGGACCTTGATTGCGGCGGCGCTCGGGGTGTTGACCGTGCTGGTGATCGTTCCGGTAGTGGCCGTATTCGTGAACGCGCTGGAAGCTGGGTTGCTCACTTATTGTGAGAACCTGATCGATGCCGATACGCGGCATTCGATTCTTCTGACCTTGGCGGTAGCGCCGACGGCGGTGCTGGCGAATTTGGTTTTCGGGGTCGCAGCGGCGTGGGCCATTGCCCGGTTCAGCTTTCCCGGCCGCACTGCGTTGCTGACGATCATCGACATGCCGTTTGCGATCTCGCCCGTGGTGGCGGGGCTGCTGTTCGTGCTGATTTTCGGACAGAAGGGCTATCTGGGACCATGGCTGAAAGATCAGGGCATTTCGATTCTCTTCAGCCCGCCGGGATTGGTCATCGCGACCATGTTCGTGACGCTGCCGTTTGTCGCCCGCGAATTGATTCCTGTGATGGAAGCAATCGGGCCGGATGAGGAACTGGCGGCCGTGAGTCTCGGCGCGAATTCGTGGCAGGTCTTTTGGTGGGTGACCTTGCCGAACATTCGCTGGGGCCTTCTTTACGGCGTGATCTTGTGCAACGCGCGGGCGATGGGTGAATTCGGAGCGGTATCGGTGATTTCCGGGCACATTGCCGGGCAGACGGATACGATGCCGTTGCGTGTCGAGAAGGCGTTTCAGGAATTCAATCTGCCGGGGTCGTTCGCGGTGGCGTCGGTATTGACCATGTTGGCCGTGGCGACGATGTTGCTCAAGGTGACGGTGGAACGGAAGGCGAAGAAGCAGATTGCGGAGGCGCGCAGAGCTCACATAGCCCCCGGCTTGCCGGGGGAAAAACCAAGATCTCGGAAGGATGATGTTTTCCCCCGGCAAGCCGGGGGCTAAATGGTTTAGCATGAGCATTACGGCTCGGAATATTACGAAGCGATTCGGCCCGTTTGTGGCGCTCGACGACGTGACGGTCGAAGCCGAGACCGGGTCGCTCGTGGCGTTGCTCGGCCCGTCGGGTTGCGGAAAGACCACGCTGCTGCGCATCATTTCCGGGCTGGAAGTGCCCGACGCCGGTTCCGTGCTTTATCTCGACGATGAAGTCACGCATCGGTCCGCCCGCGAACGCAACGTCGGCTTCGTGTTCCAGCACTTCGCCTTGTTCCGGCACATGACCGTATTCGAAAACGTGGCCTTCGGGCTACGCGTGCGGCATTGGCCGGAGGGAAAGATCACTCATCGCGTAAATGAACTGCTCCATCTGGTTCGCATGGAGGAGATCGGCTGGAAATATCCGTCTCAATTGTCGGGCGGACAGCGGCAGCGCATCGCCTTGATCCGCTCGCTGGCGCCGCAGCCGAATGTTCTTCTACTCGATGAGCCGTTCAGCGCATTGGATCGAAAAGTCCGGCACGAGCTGCGCGGCTGGCTGCGCCGCTTCCACGACGATCTCGGCGTGACGACCATTTTCGTCACGCACGATCAGGAGGAAGCGTTCGAAGTGGCCGACAAGGTAGTCGTGATGCAGAGCGGGAAAGTCGAGCAAGTCGGCACGCCGATGGAGGTTTTCGAACACCCGGCGAATGCGTTCGTGCTGGATTTTCTCGGCAACGTCAACGTGCTCAACGTGAGCATACAGAACGGCAAGGCCCGGCTCGGCGACATGGAGATGGACTACCCGCATTACACCGATCCGGAATCGCGCGATGCTTCCGTCTATGTCCGTCCGCACGAATTGCGCATCGATCGTTACAACGTCGGCTCGGCAAGCTTGCCGGCCAAGGTGATCCATATCACGCCGGCCGGGTCGGTTATCAAGGTGCGCGTGCGTTCGGATGAGTTTGGCTTGCTGCTGAACGTGGATGTGGCGGTGGCGGAGTTTGGGGAATTGAAAATCAAAGCCGGCGACACGGTGTATGTGTCGACGCGGCGGATGCGCGTGTTCGTACCGGACTATGCTATCTAAAGCGCAAAGCCGCAAGCGGCGGGTGGCTTGTCAGGCTTCACAATCCCCATACGATTACTTTTTCTCGGAATTGAAGCGGAGCAAGAATAATCATGGGTGCGCGGCGTATTCGGCGGGACCAGCGGCAGGTGGATCAAGCTAAATCGCGCTTGAAGAACGGGATTCTCAAGGTGAAGGAGCGGGAACGGCGCGAAAAGAGGATGAAGCAACTGATCAAGACTGGGAAACCGCCGTACACGCCGACCGTGCGCAGCTGGCTGAGCGAGAAACTGGACAAGCCGGCCACGCGCATCACACAGGAAGACGTGGACGCGATTCTCAAATCCTAGCGCGCGAATAATTGCCACCGAGATTGGTGGTGTTCCTCGCAATAGTTGAATCGCCACGGCCAGATCGGCATCAGGCTTCGTCCGTGGCTCAATCCCCAGGCGCGAATTACGGCCGGCCGGTCGCAGAAATTACATTTTCGCGGCACGTCGCCGCCAACCAGCCCCTTGGCTCGGCGAAGTCGATCGTATTCATCAATCTTTTCTTGCGTTACACCCCGACGAGTCAGTTCAGCTTCAATGATGTCAATCGCTTCCGGCTCCATTCCGGCCCGAAAAACGGTCAGCCGGTCAAGCAACTCCTCGGTGATTGCCTTTTGGGCGTTTTGGCGAACTCGTTCGGTATCGATGCTCATTTCTGGCACATCCAAACCGCGTGCAATGGCCCGGTTTCGCTTCGATTAAGGGCTGATGATCGGGAACTTCGCCTGCCCAGCATTCGTCTAAACAGACGACGCCATAACCGCCTGGAGCACGGGGTTACGTTTGACACCGTATCCCTGTGCATTATGATGGTACGCATGGGCTCGGTCGGAGCAAGCGAATAGAATCCCTCCATTCCTCCCAACCAACCTGCCACGGGAGACCGGAACAATGTCGAAGCTGCACTCGAAGGCTTGGAAACGCGGCGGACTTATTGCCTTGTTGCTGGCTGTGGGCCTGCTGCTATCCACGGCCGACTCCGGCCGCTCCGACGACGCCCCGAAGAAGACCGACCCTCCCAAGGCCAAGACCGACGACAAACCCAAGACGGATGACAAGCCCAAAGACGAACCGGCGAAGGACACGGAAAAGAAGCCGGACGCTCCCGCCGCCGAGCCGGTTGTTGGCGCGCCGAGCGGCGGACATGCGGCGACCGATTTGATCAATAAGGAGCTCGTCAAGTTCTGGGCGGCCAACAAAGTCAAGCCTTCGCGTCCGACCACCGACCACGAATTCATCCGCCGCGTATTTCTGGACGTGATCGGCCGCGTTCCCGCCGCCTGGGAAGTAATGCAATATGTTCGCGACACCGATCGGAAAACCAAGCGGGCCCGCTTGATCACCAAGCTTCTCAACGATCAGTTTTACAAGGAAGATCTCGAAAACTACTGGGCTGACGTGTGGACCACGTTGTTAATGACCCGATCCGGCAACAAAGACTACCGCAATCAGATGGACGATTGGCTGGCCGATCAATTCGGCAAGAACGCGCCATGGGACCAGGTGGTTCGATTGGTGCTCACCGCCACCGGCAAGACCGGCGACAACAATGCCGTGAATTTCGTCCTCGCGCATTTGGGCGAACCGCAGCGCGATCGCTCCGAGGAAGGGCAGTTTGACGCCGTACCGATCACGTCTCGCTCCGTTCGCCTGTTTCTGGGTTACCAGGTTCAATGCACCCAGTGCCACAACCACCCGTTCAACACGGAATGGAAACAAGGGCATTTCTGGGGCATCAACGCGTTCTTCCGCCAGGTGGAGCGCGATGGCCAACCGAACATGCGCCAGCAGCGCAATCAGCCGGCCGCGGAGCTGACCCTTAAGGACAACCCGAATTACAACAAGACCCAAACTGTTTACTTCGAAGACCGGCAAGCACTCGTGAAAGCGACTGGTCCAAAGTTCATCGACGGTAAAAACCTTCCCGCCGACAGTAAGAAAACCCGCCGCGAAGTGCTGGCCGAATTCATCGTCGATCACGAGAGCTTCCCGAAGGCCATGGTCAATCGCATGTGGGGCCACTTCTTCGGCCGCGGCTTGTGTCAACAGCCGGTCGTGGATGACTTCAACGAACAGAACCCGGTCATTCACCCGGAAATCCTGGACGGCGTAGCCAAGAACTTCAAAGACTACAAGTTCAACGTGCGGGAATTGATCGGTTGGATTTGCAACAGCGAAGCTTACGCGCTGAGTTGTGAAGCCAACCCGACGAACAACAAGAAGGACCACGAGGTCTATTTCAGCCGCATGTTGCTGAAGAACATGTCGCCCGAGCAGCTGTTCGACTCGCTCAAGACGGCGCTGGATCAGCCCGAGCAGAAAAAGCCGGCGGGCGTTGTCAGGAAGAAGGGAGCCCCCCGAGTGGTGGACGAGGCCCGGAAGAAGAAGCGTGAGGAGTGGATGGAGCGCCTGACGCGCAACTTCGGTGATGACGAAGGCAACGAAATGACCTTTAACGGCACGGTTGTGCAAGCCTTGTTGCTCATGAACGGCCGAGACGTGCAAGACGAATTGACGCGCAAGGACAACAACACGGTCATCAACGCACTGAAAAAGGTCAGCAATTCGGGAATTGAAACCGAGCTATGGCTTGCGGCCCTCGGCCGGTATCCCACTCCGAAGGAACGCGAATTGGTGGATAGAGAGTGGAAGAAGACCGGCGCGAATGCCCAATGGTTCTGGGAAGACGTGTTCTGGGCCCTGTTGAACAGCAACGAATTTGTGCTGAACCATTGATTGCAATTGTTTACGTTTCGCGTTCGCTTGGAACAATCGGGGGCTTTGCTGCAATAGCAGAGCCCCCGATTGTTCCAAGCGAACGCGAAACGTAAACAATCACTTTACCAGCATCACGCGCGACACGCGCAAATAGTCGGCCCCGCGCACGTCGCCGCGCACTTCGGCAACGCCAAACAATTCCACCCAGCGCTCGACGTACGGCGCGAGGTTGACGCCCGCATCACCCGTGACGTAATACATGATCCGTCGATTGGCGTCGATCAAGGCGAACGATGGTTTGTCGTCGATTTGAAAACCGGTCTTGCGGAGCCACCCGACACCGGACGAACGCAAGGCGTTGTTCGTCGGGGCAGCAGGCAAGTTCGGCCTGAGCGAAGCGCCCGGCGAGGCGCCGGTAATCGCGTTAGCGTTGCCGGAGCGGCTGACGAGCGTGCCCGGTCCCGGTTGGCTGGGGCGGTTGCGGCTGAGTTCGAAGACTCTCGTAGCGGCGCGATTGGCCAGATCGAAATTGCGCGCGGATTCTTGTGCGCTTACTCGATTGAAAAGCTGAATCGCTACGTCGATGTTGCCGTCGCGCTCGGCCTGTTCGGCGCGCTTGAATAACTCCGTTCCATTCAATCCCGACAACGAAGAATCGGTCGCCGGCATTTTGGCGCTGGCGGTCGTTTGTGCTGCGCCCGGCGGCGGGTCTTGAATCGCCGCCTTGGCGATGAATCGGGACTCGCCCGGCATTGGATCGATCGGCACCCATTGCCGAATGTCCCAACTCGGCTTCACCGGCGCCCCTCGCACGTAGCCCTGCGCGCCGCGGGTGATTTTCAGCTCGGGGTCCTTCACTTCCAGCGGGCCGTTGCTTTCGACGCTGCCCGGCAGCACTGGAATTGATTCGTCATCTCCGCCGACAATGCGAAACGCCTGACGGCCCCCCGTCAGTGGCCCGAACGGCGCGACCACGGCCTTCGGCACCCAGCTTACCGACCCAGGCGGTGGATCGATTTTGAGGAAATCATTGGCGGCATCGCCTTTGACCCAAACCTGTGCGCCGCGATGCAGAATTCCGGTGACGGGGTATTGCGAGCTCGGCCCGGCGCGAACCTCCGCTTCCAAAACCCGAATCGACTCGGGCCGCATTCTTGGTTCGGTGCGAGGAGTCGCGGGCGGCTCGGCATGGGCTCCCCGCAGAAGCCCGACCAACAGCACTGGTACAAAGACCACGCGGCGCATGATAGTCGCCCTCCCGATACTTCATCGACCAACCTCGCGGCTATACCACGGCGGCATCGTTTCGCAAGAGTGTTATTCTCTTTCCACCGCGCGGTGAAACTGCCAGAATGTCCAACGATCGCCTTCCCCGCGGAGATTCCCAGGATGCCCGACTTTACCTACGCCGCAATTGCCGGCATGATCGACCATTCCCTCCTGCAGCAGGTGCTGACGGACTCCGAGTTGGAGAAGGGTTGCCTGCTGGCCCGGCAATATGAGGTAGCGTCGGTCTGCATCAAGCCTTACGGCGTGAAGCTGGCCGCGAAGATTCTGGCCGGTTCGCGCGTGGCAGTGGGCACGGTGATAGGCTTCCCACACGGCGGGCATGTCACGGCGATCAAGCGGGCCGAAGCGGAGCAAGCCATGGCCGACGGCGCCCGCGAACTCGACATGGTCGTCAATATCGGCAAAGTCCTCAGTGGCGATTGGGCTTACGTATCCGCCGACATCGCCGCGGTCCTGGAAACGGCCCATGCGCGAAAATCGCTGGTGAAAGTGATCTTCGAAAACTGCTTCCTGAAGGACGAACATAAGGAACGACTCTGCAAGATCTGCGGCGAGGTGCGGGCCGATTGGGTCAAGACTTCGACCGGCTACGGCGATGGCGGCGCGACCGACCACGATCTGAAACTCATGCGCCGCTATTCGCCGCCGCACGTGCAAGTGAAGGCCGCCGGCGGAGTCCGCACCTTCGATCGCTTGCTGGAAGTGCGGGCCATCGGCGTCTCACGCGTCGGCGCGACGGCATCGGTGGCGATTCTGGAGGAATGCAAGAAACGCATATAGCCCCCGGCTTGCCGGGGGAGTCCGATTTTCCGCCGGCAAGCCGGCGGCTAAATGAGATGCAGTCTCACCAAGTTGAGCGCCATTTTCGCCGCACGGCTCTGAATTTCGAGTCGCGTGCCGCCCCAAGTCAGCGAATGGACTTTCACTCCCCCATTCCAGGCCACAGCCGCGAACGTGGTGCCCACGGGCTTGTCCGGCCCGCCGCCGTCCGGTCCTGCATAACCAACCACGCTCACTCCCAAGTCCGATTTCAGTCTCAAGCGCACGTTGACTGCCAACGCCTCCGCGACTTCGGCGCTAACGGCTGTGTGTTGCTGAATCATCGATTCCGGCACGCCAAGTTGCTCGATCTTCACGCGGCTGTCGTAGCAAACGATTCCGCCGCGCAGCCAATTGCTGGCGCCGGGGATTTGTGCCAACCGATGGGCTACCAGCCCGGCCGTGATGCTCTCAGCAGTGGCGATGCTCACGCTCTTCTCTTTTAGCAATCGCATGACCGCATCCTGCAGTTCTTCGTCTTCCACACCGTAAACGAGTTGGCCGAGCCGTTCCCGAATGATTTGTTCCACCGGTTCGATTTCGGACTGAGCCTTCGCCAAGGTCGGGGCGTGGGCGAAGATTCGCAAGGAAATGGTCGCATCGCTCGCGTAGATGCCGACCTCGGGCACGCGGCCGCGGGCAG
>JBGQCZ010000111.1:0-10814 GCA_041495645.1 Gemmataceae bacterium
ATGTGTGTTTGTGCTTTATGTCGGAGCGTCAGCAGCCGTATCAGTCGCAAAATTCGTTCATGAGCGCCACGCTTCGGACTTGGCGGAGCAACTGGAAAGTGAGGCGAAGAAAGACGCCAAGCCATCGTGGACGGACAACGATGCAGTTTCATGGCTCCGCCAACACGGCTTCGAGCACATTCTGCTGTGGCAAGTTTACAGTGAAACTGGTGAATCGACTGAACGGTACTTTTCCGTCACGGGCTATTCGAAAATTGCCGAGAAGCAGTGGTTTCTTCCGGCATATTGGCAAGAAATCGAGTTCGTCTTTGACTTGGACCATCATTTCAAACGACTTAAATCCAGTACCCGAGATCGTGATCCGATTCCGAAATGGCGATAACGGCGGGCTCTGGCGATCACGTCGCCATGTTGTGTTTTAAGGCTGCGCGAAAGGTAATCACCGTTTTTCACATCTTGGTGCCTTCGCAACGATTCTGATAGAATCCTCCCTGCCATGACGCAGAAATTCTTCATTGAGACCGTCGGTTGCCAGATGAACGTGCTGGACAGCGAACTCGTTGTCGGCGCGATGCGGCGCATGGGGTATGAGATCACCCACGAAGCCAAAGATGCCGACGTCATCCTCTTCAACACCTGCTCCGTCCGCCAGCATGCCGAAGACAAGATCTATTCCGCCCTCGGCCGCCTGCGCGGACACAAGCAGCGGCATCCGCACAAGGTGGTCGGCGTGCTCGGCTGCATGGCTCAGAAGGACCAGGAACAAATCCGCAAGCGCGCTCCGCACGTGGACATCGTGTGCGGCACCGGGCAACTGGCTCAGCTTCCCGACCTCATCCGCACCGTGAAGGAAACGGGCAAGCACCAAATGGCCGTGAGCTTGGGCCGGACCGACGGGTCGCGGCCGGAAGTCACGCACAGCTTCGAGAGCTACGATCCGCTTCGCGAACCGAGCATGCGGCCGAACCGGTTCCAGGCCTATGTTCGCACGCAATTCGGTTGCGACAAGTTTTGCACCTATTGCATCGTCCCAAGCGTCCGCGGGCCGGAGCAAAGCCGCCCGCCCGAACATATTCTCACCGAAGTGCGGCAACTCGCCGATCAAGGCTGCCTGGAAATCACGCTCGTGGGCCAGACCGTGAACAGTTACCGATTCGCCTACGGCGATGGCCGCGTTTCGCGCCTGAGCGATTTGCTGGCGCTCATTTCCGATGTGGGCGGCATCCGCCGCGTGAAGTTCATCACCAACTTTCCACGCGACATGAGCGATGACTTGCTCGAAGCCGTGCGCGATCTGCCGAAGGTGAGCAAGTATTTGCACGTGCCGGCCCAGCACGGCTGCAACGACGTATTGAAGCGCATGAAGCGGCTTTACACGGTCGAGTTCTATCGTGAGATGATGGCCAAATGCCGGGCGGAGATTCCGGAGGTGGCGATCAGCAGCGATTTCATCGTCGGCTTTTGCGGCGAGACGGAGACCGAGTTCGAACGTGCGGTCGATCTGGTTCGGGAGTCCGGATTCAAGAACAGCTTCATTTTCAAATATAGCGCTCGACCAGGCACGAAGGCCGACGAGCTCTTCCCGGACGACGTGCCCGAGGACACCAAACGCCGCCGCAACAACGACTTGCTCGCCGTGCAAAACGCGGGGAGCTTGAAGGACAATCGCCGAATGATCGGCCGCACTGTTGAGATTCTGGTTGAAGGCCCGAGCAAGCATTCACCCAACGACCCAGCGACGGGACCCATTCAACTCACGGGCCGCACGAACACCGATCACATCGTCGTCTTCGACGGCAACCCGCGTTTGACCGGCCAATTCGTGAACGCGACGATTGATGAAGCGTCGTCGTTCACTCTGTTCGGCACGGTGGAAACGGGCGAACATGTCGGCAGTTGCGGAGAAACGGAATTGACCGAGCGAGCCGCGGAGTTTATCCCCGCTGAACCGGATCGCCGCATCGGGTTGCCCATCGTGTGAATCAATGCGAATTGGCATCGTCGCCGACATCCACGAACACATTGACGAACTTCGCCTTGCGTTGGACGCCTTCCGCCAGCGCGGCGTCGACACCGTAGTGAATCTTGGCGACGCGTGTGATTTCTACAGTCGTTGCGGGAGAGCCGCGGAAGTTGTGGCTTTGCTAAAGAGCGTAGAGGCGGTTGGCGTGTGGGGGAACCACGATTTCGGACTGTGTCATCAAGTACCTGACGCGGTCCGCGAGAAGACCGCTCCCGAAATGCTGGCCTACATGGGCACGATGCAAGCTCGTCTCGTGGTCGGCGATTGCCATTTCAGCCATGTCGAGCCGTGGCTGGATCCCTATTCCGTCGAATAATTTTGGAATTTCGACGGCGCTCCCGAAACGCCGGAAAAGGTCAAACGCAGTTTTGACGCGGTTCCGCACCGACGGTTGTTCATGGGCCACTTTCATCGCCGATTGATTTTCAGCACGCGCGGCAGTGTCGAATGGGATGGGAATGAGCCATTTGTCTTCGACCCAGCCGAGCGATACCTGATCGTGGCGGCTCCGGTTTGTTCCGGTTGGTGCGCGATGTACGACACGAATACGGACCAACTTCAGTCGATCGCGTGTTCGGCGGATTCGTCGTGAACAAGAACTGCGGCACTTTGGCCGATTGTCTTACTTCTCCTGTCGCTTCAAGAGGCACACACCAGACCACGGGCTTGAGCCCTGCTTGCCTTTCGATTCCGGCAGCAGCGCAATTAGCCGCATGAACAGCGAAAGCCGTTTCAATTTTGCGGCCGTTTTCAGCATAGAGCGCACATCTGCTGGCTTCCAGCCGAAGCGAACGAAAAACTCCGGGCCTTCCGCGGGACCGAACTTGAATGTCGCACCTGCCTGGTCCAACTGTTTTCCCATTTTCTTTTGCATAATGCGCACCAAACCCGGCGATCCCAGTTCCAGCACCCAACGCTGAAAACTCGGCGCCACGGCCAGATCGTGGGCCAGCGAACCGACTTCTTCGGGCGTGAGATAGACAAGGAGGCCTTCGGTAATGATCAAGGCCTTCTTCGCCCTGCGGCCCAATTGGTCGAACAAGGCGCGGCGCGCTTCGAAATTGGCGAGGTCGAGCCGGATTCGCTCCAGCACGCAAGTTGGTTTTTCGTTCGCGAGGATTCCTTCCTTGTAAGTCAGCAGTTCGGGCAGGTCCACTTCGATCCATTGGAGCGCTGCCGGCAACGCCATCCGATACGGCCGCGCGTCGAGTCCGGCCGCGAGATTCACGACCATATCCACGCCCTGTTGAATCTGCTCCGTAATGAATTGATCGAACAAATAAGTCCGGGTAATCCAGGCCCAAGTCGCTTTATCGGAGAACGGCAGCGACGCGGCGATTTGCTCGCCGCGTTCGCCTGCCAAGCGCCGCGCAAACGGATCGCGAAACAGCGGATTGGCCCGTTCCGTCTCGCGAGCGCGATAGACGGCGGCCCATCGCGCTGTATCGGAAATATCGCGGATCAACGGTTCGCTCATGGCACCCCGGTGAGGTATTTGGCCAAGCGAGGAGTTTCAAGAACCTCTTCGCCCGAATCGGACTTGCGCACGATGAGTGCCGCGGCGCCTTCGGTTTTTTCAATCAGTTCCTTAACTTTCTCCGGTTCGAGCAAAGCCACGGCTTTGGTCATACTGTCGGCGAGGATCCCCTTCGGCGCGATGACCGTGACCATGCGCCGGCCGATCTGTCCCAGGCCGGTTCGCGGATCGACGATGTGCGAATAACGCACGCCGTTGATCAACGTGAATTGTTCCTTGTCGCCTGAAGTCGAAACGGCGGCGTTTTGAAGGCAAAGTGTGTAGGCCGGTTTTGCTTTCGTGAGTGGGGCTACGTTGATGGTCCAGCCATCCGAATCGGGCGGCGAATCGCCTACAACGATATCCCCGCCGGCCACGGCCATCGCTCGCGTGATGCCGTGTTTGTTCAACACGGCCAGGATTTCATCGCCGGCGTAACCCTTGGCGATTCCGCCGAGATCGAGTTGCATGCCGGGAACGAGAAGGCGAGCCGTCCGTTCCTTTTCGTTCAATTCGAGATGCTCGTATCCGGTGCGGCCCCTGGCGTCGGCGAGCGCCTTTTCGTCCGGCAATCGCTGCGTAAGCCGCGATTGCCGCCAGAGTTTCACGAGAGGGCCGACGGTCATGTCAAACATGCCGTCCGATTGACGGGCGACCTCCTGACCCTTTGACAGCACGAAAAACAACTCCGGGCTGACCTTCACCGGCGCGCCGGCTTTCTCCGCGTTTTGCTTGCATAGCCGCATCAATTCGCTGGTCGGGTCGTAGTCGGACATGATACGATTGAGTTCGGCGACGCGCGCAAATGCGGCCTTGGCGGCTTTCGATGCGGTTGGTTCGTCGGGCGAGTAAAGAACGATGCGGAACTTCGTGCCCATGTGGGCTTCGGCGTATTCAAAGCGCTGAAGTGCGGGTTCGGCTGCGGTAAGTGCCGTCGTGAAGAGAAGCGCGAGGATGATCTTCATATCATGATCCTTGTTGATTCCCACCCGAGAATACCAGAAATGCCGCGCATTTTGAAGTTCCTGGTTCCGGCCGTTGGATTCATAGCGATTGCTTGTTTGGCATTGGTGCGAGTGCCAGTTTTCAAACTCGCGGCCGAGGACGCTCCGCCGGCGAAGTACACCGAGAAGATTCCTGGCACCGATGTGGAATTCGAGATGATCGGCATCAAGGGCGGGATCTTCGACATGGGCAGCCCCGAAGGAGAAGCCGGACGCGGCGTCGATGAAGGCCCGCGGCATGCGGTCACCATTCGTCCATTCTGGATGGGCAAGTGCGAAGTCTCCTGGGATGAATTCGATTTGTTCCAGGAAGAAATGGGCGTCGAGGATCCGGACGAAAATGATAAGCGCCTCAAAGCCGATGCCAACGCGGTGACCGGTCCCACCCCGCCGTATGTCGACAAGAACTACGGCCATCCGCACCGTGGGCATCCCGCTATGTGCATGACCCATCATTGCGCCATGCAATATTGCCGCTGGCTATCGAAGAAGACCGGCAAGATTTATCGGCTGCCGACGGAAGCCGAGTGGGAATACGCCGCCCGCGCCGGCACGAAGACCGCCTATTTCTTCGGCGACGATGCGAAGGGCATCGACGAGTATGCGTGGTACAAGAAGAACTCGGCGACCGAAAAGAAGATCAACGGCGGAACGCACAGAGTCGGCTCCAAGAAACCGAATCCTTGGGGCCTGCACGACATGTACGGAAACGTCATGGAGTGGTGTCTGGACCATTATCAAAAGGACTATTACGCCACGGCGGCGAAGAACAAGCCGGCGCGATGGCCGGTATTGTTGCCAACGGAGAAGCGCTGGTCACACGTCGCTCGCGGCGGCTCGTGGGCCGATGATCCCGGCCAGTGTCGTAGTTCTTCGCGCCGGCCGTCGGACCCGAGTTGGATGCAGCACGATCCGCAACAGCCCAAGAGCATCTGGTGGCTGACCAAGTTCGACGTGATCGGCCTGCGCGTGGTGCGGGCCGTCGAGGAACAAGACAATTTGCGGGATTTGAAGTCCAAAGTGACCCGCGAAAGCGATTGAGGCCCGGAATCTTCGAGTAGCCCATTGCGTTGGGCGAACTTTCGATTATGCTTGGATAACCTTCCCTACCTCTTCCACAAGTGGAGCAAACACATGAACGCCGATCGTCGCGATTTCTTGAAAACGGCGGGCGTTGGCGCCGCTGCCTTTGGCGCGATGTCAATTGTGAACAACGCCTATGCGGCCGGCAGCGATGTCATCAAGGTCGGCCTGATCGGCTGCGGCGGCCGCGGCTCGGACGCCGCCATGAACAACGTCCTCGCCTCCGCCCCGAATGTCAAGATCGTGGCCATTGGCGACGTGTTCAAAGATAAAGTCGATCAGTTTCGCAAGATCGCGACCGGCAAGCATCCGGACAAGGTGGATTTGCCCGAAGACCGCTGCCACGTCGGCCTAAACGCTTATGAGAAAGTGCTGGCCGAGGACATTAATTATGTCATTCTTGCGACGCCGCCCGGCTTCCGGCCGATTCATCTCGAAGCCGCAGTGAAGGCTGGCAAGAACATCTTCACCGAGAAGCCCGTCGCCGTGGACGGCCCCGGAATTCGCAAAGTCCTCGCGGCCTACGAGGAAGCCAAGAAAAAGGGCCTCGCCATCGTTGCGGGCACGCAACGCCGTCACCAGGCCGGCTACCTGGAGACCGTCAAGCGGCTGCACGACAAAGCCATCGGCGATATCGTCGCCGCTCGCTGTTATTGGAACGGTAAGACGCCGTGGTTTCACAATCGCAAGGAGGGCATGAGCGATACGCAGTATCAGCTTCACAATTGGTATCACTTCTGCTGGCTGTGCGGCGATCATATCTGCGAACAGCACGTTCACAACTTGGACGTAATCAACTGGGTCCTGCAACAAACCCCGAAATCGGCCTTGGGCCTGGGCGGGCGCGCGATGCGGCCGGTCGGAGACCCCAAAGACGTCGGTAACATCTACGATCACTTCGCCGTCGAGTACGCCTACAACGATGGAGTGATCCTGAGCAGCTATTGCCGGCATATGCCGGGAGTGGACAACGTGTCGGAGGCCGTGGTCGGCACGAAGGGCAAGTGCCAGGTTAACGACTACATCATCAACGGCAAACGGGCGTTCGATGGCCGCGAAGTGAATCCGTACGTTCAGGAGCATACCGACCTGATTGCCGCGATTCGCAAAGGCGAACCGATCAACGAACTGAAAACCGTGGCCGAAAGCACGCTCACCGCAATCATGGGGCGCATGGCCACCTACACCGGTGATGAGATCACCTGGGAAGCCGCGCTGAACTCGCCCGAAGACAGCTATCCCAAGAATCTGACGCTCGATGGCTCGCTGGAAACCGCCCCGGTCCCGCTGCCGGGCCAGAAGCGGAAGCCGCGCGCCGCCAGCCGGGGGCGATAGACTCGATCAGAATGACGGAACGCGGCTCGCAAGCGGGCCGCGCTATTTTCATTGCGGGAACGATTGCTGTTGCCGCAATGCAAATGAGATGGAATGAAGCAAGAAAAACAGGATGAGTCACAATGGCCGACCATGCCCAAGAATCCCCGCAAAAAGGCGCCTTGTCGCGGCTGCCCGAGTTAGCGCCGCCCGACTTTTTCGATCCCGTTATTGAGGTCTACAAGAAGGACGTGGATCGGACGTTGCTGCGCGAGAACTTGAAGCTCCCCGTGGAGCAGCGGTTTCAGAAATTCGAACGGTTCATGGAGGGCATCAAGGCACTGCGCGAGGCGGGTCGAAAATCGCGGGCGCCGAGTTGAGCCACCAATTCAAGAGGAACATCGCCATGTTGAGACGATTGAATGCGATTGGCGCATTCTCCGTATTGCTCGCGGGTCCAATCTTGGCCGAAGAGAAAGTGAACAACCCCGAATTCACGAGCTGGTCAAAATTCGCGAAGGGAACGTCGGTCACTCGCACTTGGACGTCGGTGCAGCCGAATGGCCAAACCAGCGTAGTAACCGAAACGACGACTCTCAAGGAGGTTGGGGCAGACATGGTCGTGATTGAGGTCGAGTACATTTCGGACGTGCCCGGATCCACGAAATTCAAGACGCGTCCCGAAAGCAAGGAAATCTTGAAACTGGTCGCACTGCCTGCCGGCGTGAAGAAAGATGACTTCACATCCAAGTTGCTTGGGATAGTCGAAGAGGGCAAAGAGTTGGAGAAAGTCAAAGTGCGCGCCGGCGAATTCAAGTGCAAATGGTACAAGACGAAAACTGAGGTTCGCGGCTGGCAGATTGAGGCCAAGTCTTGGGTGTCGGACGATGTGCCTGGACGGATTGTCAAGACCGAGGAAACAAAGACCGCCAAGGACAAGCAGGGCTATATAACCGTTAAGGAATTGGTGGAATTCACGAAACCGTAGTCCGCGCAAAGCTGTTCGACGGTCGCCGAGACCTGCGACAAAACAACAAAGGACGCGCGACTGGCATCATGCCGGTCGCACGCCCTTTGCTTTTTCCCAATCGACTCGTTCAATCTTCGCGCTTCTGGTCGGCCAGCGTGCGGACGCGTTCGGCCAGGAGAGCGATGTCGAACGGTTTCTTGAAGGATTCGTTGAAGCTGTGGGCGGATTTCAACGAATCGGGATCGGCCTCGTCTTCGCTGGCGAGGGCGACCATCATGGTGGTTTCGTATTGCGGGTCCTTGCGAAGATTGGCCGCGATCTGCAGGGCTTCGCTGCGGCCGAGCGACAAGTCGATGACGATCGTATCGGGATGGAAGCTTTGGGCCATGATGCCCGCTTCGAACCCGCTATTGGCAACCTGATATCGGTAGTCTTCGTTATCGGGCAGCATTTCCTGGAGGCGCTCGACGAAGAGTTTCTCGGCGCCGATGATCAGGATTTTGTGCCACTCTTCTTCTTCGAGTTCGCCCAGCGGCATGCCATGTTCCTTGAGGAACTTGATCAGCTGCTCGCGGGGAATGCGCCGGTCCTGGCTGCCGGGGATTCGGTATCCCTTGAGCCGGCCGGAATCGAACCATTTTGAAACCGTCCGGGGCGCGACCTTGCAGATCTTGGCGACCTGGCCGGTGGTGAACACTTTCTTCATGGCGGGCTCTCCAGAATGACTCGCTAGCCCTTGCCCGGTGCGGCCTGGCGGCCGGGGGAACCGCGTTCCCACGTACCCCGGGAAACCCGTCGCCACTAGCGGCCGCCGCGGCTTGCGCCACGGTTGCGGGGGTCGGCTGCTGCCGGACTTCCGTGCCGGCCGCGTCGCCAGTGTCGTGCGGGCGGGGAGGTCTGTCCCGATGGTGTCGAAACCGCAGGGCTTCAGCAGTCCCGGCCATCGGTATTTCTTGTCACCACTGTCATCGGCAACCAAGTCCCCGCAAGATAAGAAAAAGGTCGCAAACTGAGAATGTTCCGTTCTTCGCCTGCGTTGCGCCTTTTGCTCATTTCACGGGCGTGAGTCGTTCACGGCCCAATCATCGCTCCGGGATTCCAAACGCCGACCGGTTCCTTCGCCGAAATGGGCGGAACCCGTGCAATGGGTCCCACCGTCGCGGCTATCGGCAGTCGGCTTTCGGCTTCCGGCCTGTTGACGTGCCTGTCCATGCCGCACGCATTGTATGCGACGAGCCAGCGCGCGTTGCGCTAGATTCTCCGGAGAATTTCGCAAAAGTAAGATGGCGAATTTGCAATGGCAAGAAAACCATTTTACCGCAGAGGGCGCGGAGAGCGCAGAGAAGATTCTCTGCGCTCTCCGCGCCCTCTGCGGTGAATCTTTTCTTACGGACGCTTCATTTCAAACAGATCGGTGCTACGGCAATAATAATCCCCGCCGAGCCGCGCGATTGCTTTAAGCTTCCGCGGATCGACGCGGCCATTTTCATCCAGCACCGAGTCCGCGATGTGCATCATCACCACGTCGCCGATGACGAGGTTGCCGGAAACCGAAATGTTGCCGAGCGGAATGATTTGCCGAACCACACACTCCAGATTCACCGGCGACTCGGTCAACCGCGGCGGCTTCACCTTATTGGAGGGCGTCGTGTGCAGCCCCGTGAGCACGACCTCGCTTTCATCCGGCGGTATTTCCTTCGACGACAGGTTCACCTTTTCCGCCAACGACTCCACCGCGATATTCACGACGAATTCCGGCAGCGCTTCGATATTGCGCAGCGTGTCTTTCTTGGTGCCGTCACGCCGCAACGTGGGCGAAAACACAACCACCGGCGGATTCGAACTGAAGGCATTGAAGAAACTAAACGGTGCAAGGTTGACGATGCCATTCGGCCCAAGCGTCGTGACCCAAGCAATCGGCCGCGGCGCGACGACGCCGAGCAGGGCGTGGAAGACTTCTTGAACGGGGGTGGCGGAGCAATCTATTTGCATCTTAGAATTCTAGGAATGTTCGAAATCGGATTTGCTGCGGCTTGACAGAACAAAGGCATCCATCAGATCGGCAAGACTCAAGCCCTCGTCCTCGGCACGGTAAAACTCGCTAGTTAGTCCGGCCCAAAGAACGCGTTAGCCTCTTCCACTAGCACCGCTGCCTTTTCGGCCCCAAGTCGGCGAAAAACTCTCGGAGTCTCTTTCGCAAAGTCGCCCGATGAGTTCAGCAAGTATTGATGCATACCGCCGTTGTTCATTTCTAGTTGGAAAGCTTGAACACAAAGGGCGTCTCGCTGCAACCGCGATAGTGCATTGACGCCGTTTTCCTCGAGTGCTCGCCAGTATTCGCGGTTGAACCAGTCGAGGTATTCGGCGTCAGTCATGGTTGAAATCCATCGGTTCGCCTCACTCCGTCCAACTATTCGGATACGTCGCGTCGTCCATTTCCATCGCTTGGCGCGTCAGTTTCAGCGGCCTGAAGGTATCGACCATGACTGCGAGTTCGTCAGTGCGGGTCATGGAGCGGCTGGCGACGATGGTGCCGGGGTGCGGGCCGTGCGGGATGCCGCGTGGGTGCAGCGTGATCGACGATTCCTCCACCCCGCGGCGGCTGCCGAAATGCCCGCGAACGTAATACAGCACTTCATCGGACTCGACATTGGAATGCGCGTACGGCACCTTGATCGCCTCGGGGTGCGTGTCGAGCATCCGCGGGGCAAACGTGCAAACCACGAAGCCCTTGGTTTCAAAGGTCTGGTGGATGGGCGGCGGCTGATGAATGGTGCCGGTGATCGGCTCGAAATCGTCGGCGTTGAATGTGAACGGATAGACCAACCCATCCCAACCGACCACATCGAACGGGTGATGGGCCAGCGTGTAGTGGGTCAACCGCGAGCCGTCTTTGATCAAGAG
>JBGQCZ010000112.1:0-10799 GCA_041495645.1 Gemmataceae bacterium
ATAGGAGTATCCGCTTTACAAGTTCAGCAATTGCGTGCAAAACGGTTTGAGCTTCTCTTCCGGGTAGAGCACGAACGGATAATCGCGGCGAGACAGGATGTCGTTCGCGGCCAGCTCCTGGTCGCAGCGGGCGAGCGCGAGTTGCGATTCGGCTTCCTGCTTCGCGACGAGCGGACGCAGTGCTTCCGTAAGGTGCTGCAGCACGCGGAATCGATCGCGCCGTTCGGCCGGAGTTTGCGGTTCACGACTCATCCACTGAAGTTTCTCGTCGTGCAGTTTCGCGAACTTCTGATCTGTCAAATCGGCGAAACGCTGTGGGTTCCAGTGCAGGTTTCGCTGAAGGGCCGACAAAGCCCGTCGCCGGGCGGGAGTGGCTTCGAAGCGCGGAAACGGCGAATGAAGCGTGCCGGAAACGACCATGTACTCCGGCGGCTCGATGCCGAAATAACGGCGGATGATGTCGTCGGTCACTTCGTCGTACTTTGCCCCACCGATGCCGTGAATGAACAAATCGGCTACGCACAGCCGGATGAACATGGTCGTGGTCAGGGCGCGGGTATAGAGGTGCGCTCCACCGATTGCCAGATCCCGCCACAGGTGCGGCGAGTCGCGCCGGACAGTTACCGACGCACCGTTCCGGCCCGGGCGCAGGTCGAGCCGGTCCCCGCGAAGGCGGGCAAACAACCGGTGCCGTCGACCGGCCACCGCGTCGTACCACCAAAAGGGTGCTTCAAGAAAATCTCCGTCCATCGCCAGATCGGGAACCGGATGGGTGCGGCTTCGCAACCGGTATTTGCTCCGGTAAGCCCCGACGCACTCGTTATGCAGGGCATGGAAAGTCGGCAGATCGCCGAGGACCCGTGCGATGAACGATTGCCGGTCCAAGGTTAAGAGAAAAAGCTCTCGGTTGTGGCAGCCCCACTGCGATTCGAGGGCACGCCGGGCCGATGTGAAGCACCACATGAGTGTCGGCGGAAGTTCCTCGCCCGAATCTTCGAGCGACGAGCGCATGACCTCATCGTGGACGCGCACCGCCTCTTGCCAGAATTCAGCCAGCAACGGCCGGAACGGCCATTTTTCCCAAACGTGACGCGTCGTGGCGGTGAACTCGCGAAACTGGCGCGAATCGTGGACCGAGCACTGCAGGTGTAATTCCTCGCCGCGCCACGCATCGAATGGGATAACCTCGCGGGTCACGCGCGACGGCTCCGAATCCCAGACCGGAAATGGAATCGACGCGGACTTGACCGTATCGCTATCGACGACGAAATTGAGCGGCGCCAAACCATGGCGGCGCGCCAACCCGGCCAACGCGAAGTTCTTGATCCAAACGCCGGGATGATACAGTTCGGGCTGGTGGCCCGCCGCGATTACGGGTGCAATTGGCCATTTTTTCGAGTTTGGTCCGACGGCAAAATGCGATGCGTCCGCGACGGTTGCCAGCCGATCTTGCAATTCACGCCGAGTCTCGTTGAGTGGTTTTCCGTCGAGTTCGATGTGGGCGTTCTTGAATCGACGCTGGTTGGTCTCAAGCAATTCCTCGACGCGCTCCAGCGGCGGGTCGATCAGCACGCCGCCGTCGTCGGCCGGGGCGACCCAGCGCTCGCGGCGATTCACGAACAGGCCTCCCTCGATTCGCAGCCGAGCAGCGCACACGGAGTTGGTAACAACGGATCGGATTCGGCGGCCGCCAGGATACTGCGATAGTAGGCAAGTCGTTGCTCGGCGTCATTGAGCATGCCGCCGAAGGCCCGCTTCGGATCCAAATACAGCCGCGGTACGCCGACCTCGCGGATGCGAAGTCCCAACCGGGCCGCTTGCACCCACAATTGCAACGGCATGCCCCAACCGGTCTCGGTAATGCGCAGCTTCGCCAGCGCCTCGCGGCGATAGGCTTTGAAGCCGCAGAACGAATCGGTGAGGTTCAGACCGTAGCGTTCGTTGATTTCCTGGGTGATGGTGGCGTTGATCTGGCGGCGGTCGTTCGGGGCCGGCGTGTCCTGGCGGAAGTCGCGCAGGTAGCGGCTGCCGGAAACGATGTCCGCGCCCGATAGCTGTTCGAGCAACAAGGGAACGCGGGACGGTTCATGTTGACCGTCGCAGTCCATGGTAATCAGGACGTCGAAATCGTGTTCGAGAGCGTAGGCGAAAGCGGAGATGAGCGCCGCTCCGTAGCCGCGGTTTTTGGTGTGCGCGATGATTCGCAAGTTGGATTCTTGCGCGAGCAAGTGGGGAGTGTCGTCGGTGGAGCCGTCGTTGACGACCAGAATTTCGGGACTGAAGCGGCGCACTTCGGCCAATACAGCCTTGATGTGGGCCGCTTCGTTATAGATGGGGATGGCGGTAAGTGAGCGCATCATGTTGCCCTCTGCAGGCGAATTCTAACTGATTGTAGGCGAGTCAGCGTGCCGCGTCAAAAGCCGGCGCTTGCAACTCCGCAAGCGGCCCTATTGTTGGTCGAGTAATCGTTGCAACTCGCGCACGTCTCCCGGCTTCACGCCATCCGTGGGGTGCTCAAGGAGCCAATCGACATCGGGCCGGGCCGCCTCGCGGTTGCCCAGTTGATAATTCAGAACGGCCCGCATCCAGCGCTCACGGCCGGACTCCGCATCCAACTCCACGATCGCATTGAGATACCGTAAGGCCCCTTTCAAATCGCGATCATCGCGGGTCAGGCTGAGCAGATTGTGCAGCATGCGCACGATGATCGCCCGTTTGGTCACTGGCTTCAAATGCGCCTCGGTCAACGCAATTCCGGCTACGCCTTCTACTTTCTTCGCGGCGTCGTCGCGGGTCATCGCTTTGCCGCCGTCGAAAACGTCGATCAATTGCGAATCGCCTTTCGCGGGCAAGTGCCGCACCACGAAATGGCCCGGCAGACCCACGCCCTCCATCTTCAATCCGATCCGCTTGGCCAGCTCCAGGTACAGCACAGAAAGCGTAATGGGCAGGCCCTCCCGGTCGTCGATCACTTCGTTCAGGTAGCTATTGGAGCGATGGTAATAATCCATTCTGCTGCCGTGAAAACCCCGGTCCTCGAAAAAGAACTTGTTCAGGGTGGCAAGCTTCGCTTTCTCCTCGGCGTTCTTCGGAATCGCCGCGGCCAGTTTCCGCGTCATGCGGTCAAACTCCGCCCGATAGCCCGCCACGTCGAGCTCGTCGTTGTCGAGGTTGGCGATCAACAACGCTGCATGCGCCAGGTCGATTTTCTCCTCGGCGCCGGTCAAAACCTGGACAAGTTCGGTTCGAATTCTTTTTTGATGCGCGATTGCGGCCTGACGATTCAAATCCGCCGCTTGTTTTTCCAGCGCCCGGGCCCTTTCCTTCAGCGTCGCCGCCTCCGAAACCGGGCTGTTCGAGAGCGATTTGCCCACGGCAAAGCCCTTGAACTCGGCCACGGTATCGCGAAATTTCGCCAATCCGACTTGCCCGGCGGTCCGCCCGTCGTCGGTCGATTCAATCAGCAAATGATCGTTGACAAAGCAACGAATCTTGCCCTTCTCGACGCGGACTTTGATCGCATTCCATTCGCCGGACCGGTAGTGTTCGCTCTTCTTTTGGGCGAGAATTTTCCACGTGAACACGTCAGGGCCGTCGAAGCGCGTTAGGCGGAATTCGCCGTTGGTCGGATAGAAACCGTAGTGCTTATCATCGCCATCGGCATGGAAAACGAGTCCGGCGGCCCCGCTCTCGTCGCCCAGCTTGACCGATACCGCGAGTTCATACGGGACTTGCGGCGACGACTTGGCCAGGCACAGCGACCGACCGCCGAAGCCGGCTCCCGCGCCGTCCACCAGAATCCGACCGGCCAGTTGGCGCCAGCGCGCGCCAAAAAGGGCAGTCCACTCATCGGGATCGAGCGCGCCGATGGTCAGCCATTTCGCCATCGGGATCGGGTTCGGTTTCGCAAGCAGGGGTTTGAGCGCGTTGACCGGCATGGCGAAGCCGAGATTTTCGGTCACGGCCGACTTGAGCGTGAGCATGCCCTGCACTTTGCCGAAGCGATCCAATAGCGGCCCGCCCGAGTTGCCCGGCTCAAGCGGGATCGCCAATTGGATCATCTTCCGCCCGTCGAACACGCGCAGACCTGAAACCACACCGGAGACCACGCTATGCTTTAGACCCTGCGGATTGCCAACGGCGACCACGCTTTGGCCGTCCTTGAGCTGGTCCGAATCGCCGAGATCGAGGGCGGGCAACTCTTTCGCGTCGATGCGAATGATGGCCAAGTCGCCGGCCCGATCCGTGGCATGAATCGCCGTGACGTCGTGTTTCTTGCCGTCGGCCAGTTCAACCGTGACAGGCCGCCCTTCGCCAATCACGTGTAAGTTCGTGGCGATCAATCCGTCGGCGGAGATGATAAACCCGGTACCCAGACCTTGGCGCTTGCCGTCGCGTCCGCCGCTGGTGATGACAACCACCGACTTTCGGTAGCGCTCGGCCAGTTGTTCGACCGTCTGCTCTTTCGGTTCGTCGGCCGAGAGCGGTAAAGAAACGATGGTGCAGATCAGCGCGGCAAGCTTGCGGGACATCGGCGGCTCCGCGAAAGATGACGGCGAGGAGGCTAAGACTATTCTGACGACATGATGCGGAAAAAACCACCCCGACGATTTCGGATTGAACGATGGAGGTGATCGCGATGGACGCGGCGGTGAAACAGGAACTGCTGGCGCTCAACTTGCGGCTGCTGCAAGCGATCGTGACAAGCGACTGGAAGACTTACGTTGAGTTGTGCGATCCGACCTTGACGGCCTTCGAGCCAGAGGCTTGCGGTCAATTGGTTGAGGGGCTGCCGTTTCACCAATACTACTTTGAGCTTGGATCGATGAAAGGACCGCGATCCGTCACCGTCGCCTCGCCCCATGTGCGGCTGATGGGCGATGTAGCCGTTGTCGCCTACGTTCGGCTGAATCAGAAACTCGATGCCGCGGGCGCTCCGGTCACCTCCGCCATCGAGGAGACTCGAGTCTGGCAACGGCAGGAAGGGAAATGGCGGCACGTGCATTTCCACCGCTCGCCTGCGCGTTCCGGCTCTTAGCGTTGACAATTACTTTGACGCCGGTAGTTTCGCGATTTCGCCCTGAACACCGGCAAGCATTTTCTTCGCGTGCTCGATCTGAGCCGGCTGGAGCCAGGAGGCGTTGGTGAAGCGGTCCAGGAAGTTTCGCCACCACCCGGCTGCATTTTGCCAGGCGTCTCGGATGCTCTCGACATCTTCGCGGCGGGTTCTGGACAACCGTTCGGCCTGCTCATGCTTGCATTGAGCGAGCAAAAAGGTCAATGCCGCGGCGTGCGGCTCGACGGCGGAGCGCTCGATCAACAGTCCGATCTTATCGCTTTCTTTCTCGAGAGCCTGGACTCGACTCATGGCAGCCTGCACTTCCACTTCGGGGGCCCGATCGTTTTTGAGTTTGAGGTATCTACCGAGCGCCGAGCGCATGTCCTCCGCCCATTTCTTGGCTCCTTCATCGAGGTTTTTTTCGGTCGCGATGCGTTTTTGCAAGGTGCTGCAACGACCGAGTTGCTCGACTAAAGCGCTGCTGGCGTCGTCGTATTGGCCACGGAGAATGAGATCGCGGGGCTCGCCGGGTGAAGATTGCAAATCAACGAAGCGGCGGGCAAACATCTCATTCATGCGCAAGGCGGGATCGCCGGTAATAATGCCGCTGCGCAGCAATTCCGGCATTTGGCTGATCGGAATCAACGAGCGTCGGAAACTGTCGAAGTATCCCTGACCTGCTGGGGCTGAATCAAACCCACCTTCAACGGTCGGGACGAAATGGGCCAGCAGCCGGCAGGGTGTCGAATTGTCCGAGGGCGGATTCCACCAAGCAGCCTTTTCCCCGGCCTTGGTGAACCCTTCGGATTGCGTGACGAGGTCCGTTCCAAGAACGATCGGCGGAGTGAGCATCATCGCGGACTGCAGCCAGCGCATGCGGGGAGCCAACGACGGCAACGGCGGTGAGAGCCAAACTCGACTCTCTGCGGCCGTGCTCTTGACATCCACGTTGCCGAGCGTGTCCACAATTTGGTCTTTCACTAAATCGGGCGTAGCGCGTGCTTGGCGCAACGTGGCGATGGATTGACGCTTCGCGGCAGGAATTGACTCGCCAGCGCGCGGATCGAACAGAAAGACCTCGGTCCCAATCCGCACCCCCAGTGCCCAGGGCCGAAGAGAGCTTTCGTCCTTGGCTGAGCCGATCGCTCCCGCGTCCAACCCGAGCATGCGAAACACCGTCAAAGCAATTCCCGCCCGTTCGGCGGCGGATGTCGACGCCACTCTGAGCGCGTATCCGGGCGGCAGCGCCCGCGCCGGCTTGTCGCGCAGCCACGTTTGCCGCATCGCCCAGGCAAACCCCAATCGCGCTCGCTCCAATTGGGCCGCGTCGGAATTCTGCGACCAGTCGAGCTTCAGCGCGCGAATCGCATCGTGAAAAAGGAAGCACTCCTCCAGATAATGCGCGTCCAGCGAGCTGAAATCCTCGCGAATCACCTCTTTGATTTCGTCGTCGGTAAGGTGAAGTTGCTTAGCCAACAGTTCACGCTCGGCAGCGGTAACAGTTGCTGGTTTGGATTCACTCGGCCGCGAGAGGTAGTTGTTCAGTTGCGCAATGGCCGTCCTGAAACCGTCCAATTTCCGATCCTTGCGGACGGTATCGCGGACAGAACCGAGTGCATCCTCCTGCTCGGTGCGAACCGTGATTCGAGTCGATCCGGGTGGCGTTGGACAGCCAGCGACAAATGGGACTACGGCCAACGCAAGGAGGGAGAATAGCCGGCGGCGACGGAGTACGAAAAATGGCACAATCCGATCCTTATTCTGCGGAGTTCAGCGCCTGCCGGAGCCGCAGGCAACAACGGATCAAGGCGGGCAGTTCGTCGAGCGGGACCATATTCGGCCCGTCGCTCAGGGCCGCGTCGGGGTCCGGATGTGTCTCCAGAAACAGTCCGTCGCAGCCCGCCGCCACCGCGGCCTGGGCCAGCGTCGGCACCATGCGCCGATCGCCCCCGCTACGGTAACCCTTGCCCCCTGGCATCTGTACGCTGTGAGTGGCGTCGAAGATCACGGGCCGGCCCAGCTCGCGCATCCACGGGATCGCCCGCATGTCGTTCACTAGTTGCCCGTAGCCGAAGGTCGTACCACGTTCGGTCAGCAGCACTTGTGTATTGCCAACTTCCGCGAGCTTGGCCACCACGTTCTTCATGTCCCACGGGGCCATGAACTGGCCCTTTTTCACGTTCACCGGCTTACCAGTCCGCCCCGCCGCTTGCAACAAATCCGTCTGCCGGGCAAGAAACGCGGGAATCTGAATCAGATCGAGAACTTCCGCCGCCGGGCCGATCTGTGGCTCTTCATGGATATCGCTGGTGATCGGAAGACCCGTGCGACGCTTGACCGCTTCGAGCGTTTTGAGTCCCTCATGCAACCCAGGCCCGCGAAACGTCGAACCCGACGATCGATTCGCCTTGTCGAACGACGCCTTGAAAATCAGAGGCAGGTTCAACTCATCGCGAAGTTCGGCCAAGCGCTCTGCGATACGCAACGTCAGATCGTTGGACTCGATCACGCACGGGCCAAGAATCCAGGCTAGTGGGTTACCGCCAACGCCGACCGGACCGACTTTCACGATTTCCGGCATCTACGATCCTCCGTGACCACGACTTCCGCTCAACTTATCCCACAACCACTGGCTCGCCTACCTTTACCGACTCCTTAACCGGTAGGTCCGCCTCGGCGCTTAATGCCGGCTCGGTTGGTTCGCCCGTCCCCTCCGGCCAAATGTGGAAGCCGCCCTTTAAGGTGTCTATCTCCCACGTGCCCCAGATGCCTTTGCCTTCATTGAATCCCTGGTAGAAAACGTCGTGCCGGCCGACGTAGCGCTTGGTCCAGCGGCATTTGCCGTCTTCGGTGGAATAGAAGCCACGAATGTGAAACTTGCCGACCCAGTCCCGGCCTTCGCCGTGCATCTCGCCCTTCGCAAACGTCAAAACCAGTTCCTGACGATGCTTGCCGGGCGGCGGGGCTTTCTGTGTCCAGAACCCGACCCACTTTCCGCTCGGGAAACGCGGGTCAGTCTCGGCGTCGGTGGGCATTGGAGTCATCGGCATATCTCAGACCAATGCCCCATTCTACTCGTCTTGATCATCTGCGGAATCTGCGAAATCCGCGGATAGGGACTCAACGCTTAATCGCTTTCGGCACCGGGTCGGTCGCGAAGGGCCAATCGGCGGGCTTGTATTTTACTTCGAGGTGCGGAGTTTCCACACGGCGGATGCGCTCGGCCTTGCTGATCATGACCGCATCGAGAATTCCTGTCGTCAACAGAGTGCGTTCGACCGGGTAACTTGCGTGGCCGGTCTGGACCATGTTGTCGATGGCCCGAAGCAGATAGGCGAAATGAGCGAACGGGTCGGGTTGTTGCAAATAGAACTGCGTGGCCCGCGGTTTGGCTTCACCCTTGAGCTTGGCGGCGAAGCAGAAGGCCCCGCCGTCGCCTTCATAAATCCAGCCGTTCATCATCGTGACCGCGGCCTTGACACCGTCGCGGTATTCGATCAGGAAGACGCCGGCCTCCTTGTCGCGCTCCATCGGCTTGCGGTAATCACCCTGGGCGTGTGCCGGTACGCGCTTCAGCGCTGCTTCCAGGCAGTCCTTCGACCAGTCGCCGCGGTCGAGCGCTTTCCACATCGCCTCGCCTTGCAGACAAGTCACCGCCTTGACGCCGGTTTCCGCGCCTTTGCGGCGCTCGAGCATGCATTGCAATCCTTCGATGGCATGAAACCCGTAACCCTCGAACGGGCCGTAACCGATTTGCACCGCCGATTCGATTTCGCAATTGAGCGGAAGCTTGAGTTCCGGCTTGCGCCACGCCACCGGCACGCTTGAGCCGGCCATGAACGGTACGAACAGCTCGCGGGACTTGTCATACATCCACTTCGCGTCTTCCCAGGTGGCCGCGAGGTGTTTGTCGCTGAATACCGGCACGCTCTTCTTGGACTTCGCGAAAACCTTGGCCACTTCTTCGAAGAACTTCCGCCGCGGATAGAGAATCTGCCCGCGTTCGTTCTTCGGGTATTTGCCGTGCTCGCCGATGCACAAGACGCCTTCCACGGCGAGCTTGTCGCCGCCCAGGCAAACGGCTTTCTCGATCGTATCGTAAATGGTGAAGCCGTATTCTTTGGCGAGATCGCGGCTCATGTCACCCGCTGGGAATTGATCGCAATAGAGCCCGGCGAGTTCGAGATTGGGATATTCCTTGCCGTTGTGGTTGTAGCCTTCGAGGATCTTGGAAACGATCACATCGGCGTGTGACCACCTGCGATATTCGGTGACAATCGCGGCGACTTTCTTTTTCATGCTCTGCCTCCAAAGAACAGAATAGCCACGGATGAACACAGATGGACACGGATAAGACCAAATTGGTCTTATCCGTGTCCATCTGTGTTCATCCGTGGCTCGGTTCTACTTATTGGCGGCGCGGTTGAGATTGTCGATACCGTCGTTCACGGTCTTGTGGGCGGCTTCGATGTCGCGGAGCGCCGCTTCAAGCGGCCTCAGAATTTTGATCGCTTCGTCGCGGCGGCGGAACAAATCCTTCTCTTGCATCGAGCCGGATTCGATTTGCTTTCGCGAGAGCTTCAAGTTTGCAGCCACGCCGTCGTCGATGACCTTGCCCAGCAGATTGGTCAACTCGCTGGCTCGCTCGCGTTCGTTGGCTTTGGCGGCCGATTCGATTTCCGACGCCCAGCGCTTGGCCAGACTGGTGCAAAGGTCGGCACGGACAAAGTAGCCGTTGTAGTCGGCATTCTGGTCCGACAGCGCGACGCTGGATTCGACCGCGGCGCGAATCAGCAGGCGATTTCGCTGAAACAGCTTAGCCTGATCGGCGGGCGAAATGCCTGGCGCTTGGATTTGCGCGCCGACCAGAGCGGCGAGCGCCGCACAGAATGCAACGGAGGTGAGCCAGCGGTTCATGACTTGCCCTCCTCGGGCGGCGTCCTTCCGTTGGCCAGTTTTTCCTCGCGCACTTTCTTACGCAGAATCTGTTGAGCCTCTTTGGCGACCGCGGCGATCTTCTTTAATGATGCCGTGGCGGACGGCGGCACTTTCCCCGCCAACTCCTCGACTTCGTTGCCCGTGCGCAACAGCCGGTCGGCGATCGGATCAATCAAGTCGATCAGCGTCTTTCGCTGAGCAATTGGCATGTCGTCGGCAATCCTGTTTGACAAGCCGACGAGGCCCTTTTTCACCACGATTTCGTACAGTTGGGCCAGCTCATTCAAATCGGTCGCATCGGCCACGCGCGCTACATTGCGGGTGCGCGAATCCAACTTGTCGGCCAGCGTTGCCAGGCCTTCGACGCGCTTTTGTTCGGTCGGAGCGGTGGCCAGTTTATTGTGCAGATCGGTCATTTCAGCCAGGAACTCGTCCGGCGGCAACGGTCCGACATTGGCCTTGCGTTCGCGATTGAACACACCGGAAACGAGCAAGGCGAACACGGCGACCGCGGCCACGGCGATGACAGTTCGTTGCCATGTGATCTGGGATCGCGAGCGCCACCAGGGCGTGGCGATTGTCGCCGGTTCGGCCAGGAAACGCTGAACCAGGTCGGCCTTGGCGGCATGGGAATCGGGCACGGGAATCCGCGGCATGGCGCGGTCGATCTCCGACAGCTTGGCTTGCCAGCGCTGGCAGCGCTGGCAGCCTTTCACGTGGTTCAGCACTACCGGCGACAGCTTGCGTCGGCCGGAGGTGGCCAGCAGGCGGTGCAGGGCGTGCTTGCACTTCATCCCAATTC
>JBGQCZ010000113.1:0-10761 GCA_041495645.1 Gemmataceae bacterium
CTTGCGCAGCAGTTCCTTGGCTTCCTCGGCGACGTTGACTTTCCGCATCTCCGCCGGGTTTTCCTTGGGGAACCACAAACGCCGCAGCGCGATCCCCAGAAAAACGCAGCCGATGACGAACAGCACGAGGCTGAAAGCCAACGCCGCCCGCGAAACCGGCGGCGGCGGGACCGGAGTGGAATCGATTGCGGGAATTGATTCGTTCGCATTCATACTTGTTGCCGCACCTTCTCCAACAGGTCCATCACACCAAGCTCGTTTGCCCAATGGTTAAGATATGCCTCGTCGAGTTGTCCGGCTTGCACTCGCAATACGGCAAGAATATCGCTCCACTGTCTGTCGGAAACTTCATCGCCGAGACGGAACCACTCCAGCTTGAGAAGAACGACGTCCTCCGCAGACACAACGTCGATCGTTTGACCCGAGACCGGTTCTGCCTCCGTCGAAACACGCCGGCTCAATACAGAGAGGTCGAACGGCCGGTCCTTGCGGATGAAAACATCGACTTTGAAACCCGTCCCATAGTGAATCATGTAGAAACTTGATCGCTCGCGGTTTGCTTGTTGCATCATTGGGACGTCGGCGTAATAGTCCGGTCCAAAACTCGCGGCGAATTCGGTTTCTCGGCCGGGGAACGGCTCCACCGCAATGTCTACATCCTCAGTGGAGCGATTGATCCCATGGATCGAGCCCGCCAGCGCTCCACCAATTGCATAAGTGATACCGAGTTTGCGAAAAACCGACGCCACGAATCGGATCACCGCTTGCTGCTCGGGCGACTGTAGTTTCACAACCCGTTCCTCCAATGCGCCCGACTGCCAATCCTTCCCCATTAGGTGTCGAATCCAATCGCACTGAAAATGCTGCGGGGTCGCCCCTGGGTTACGCATTCGAAATCCGACTGCATGCAGGTTTCGCACAGTCCGATATGCGTCATCGAGCAGATGCCATTTCCGCGCCGGCGACATGCGGCGGTAGCACTCGATCAGCACTTTTCGCGCTTCGGGGCTGGTATCATCGAGCAATTTCATTCAACACCTCGCCCATGCTCCTGTCCAGAATCGCCAGCATTTGCTCGACTTGTTCGCCGGTGCAATTCAGGGCCGGGCCGAACGCCAGCCAATGAGGATCGAAGCGGCACAACAGCCCGTTGGCCAGCGTTCGCTTGCCGACTCGCAATCCGAAGGCCGGGTTCATCGCGAAACGCTCTTTCGTCTTTACGTCTTTCACAAATTCGATGCCTTGCAACAACCCCTTGCCGCGAATGTCGCCAATCACCGGGTACTTTTTCGCCAGCCGTTCGAATCCAGTCCGCAACACTTGGCCCTGCTTGCGAACGTTGGCGCATAGATCGTTTTCGACGATCTCGCGCAATACGGCGATGCCGGCGGCGCAGGCGAGCGGGCTGCCTTCGAACGTGTGTCCTTCCACAAAGCCGGGATTCGTTTCGATCGGGCCCCAGAACACATCCGCGATTGGTTTTCTACAAATCATCGCTGAGAGCGGAATGAACCCACCACTGAGGCCCTTCGCCGTGCAGATCACGTCCGGCAACACGCCGAAGGTGTCGGCCGCGAACAGTTGACCCGTCCGGCCCATGCCCGTGATGATCTCGTCAAAAATCAACAGCACGTTGTATTGATCGCAAATCTTGCGCAGGATCGGCAGGTATTCCGGCGGCGGATCGATAATGCCGCCGGTGTGCCCAATTGGTTCGACGATGATCGCCGCGACCGTGGCCGGGTCCTCCATTTCGATCATATCGCCGACGATCGTGGCGCAAGTGATCCCGCAATCGGAGTATTGCTTTCCGAACGGGCAGCGATAGCAGGTTGGCGGAAAAACGTGCAGGAACCCAGGTGCGAGCGGTTCATTCACGGTCTTGCGCGATTTCAACCCGGAAGCCGAAAGCGAGCCGAGCGTGGAACCGTGCCAAGACATGTAGCGGCTGATGATTTTGTATTTGCCGGGATTGCCCGTGAGCCGGTGATATTGCCGAGCCAGCTTGAACGCCGCTTCAGTGACTTCGGACCCGGAACACTCGAACTTCACCGTGTTCAAGTCGCCTGGCGCTAGCTCCGCGATCAGGTTGGCTAACTGCACCGCCACCGGATTACTGCCGTGCATCGGCGGAGAAAAATGCAGAGTGTCGAGCTGCTTACGAATGGCTTCGATCACGCGGCGATTGTTGTGTCCCACCGAAACGGTGTAAATGCCCGAAAGCGCATCGAGATAACGCTTGCCTTCGACGTCCCAGTAGTGGACCCCATCTGCCCGAGCCATGAGCAACGGTTGCTTTGACCATTCCGACATTTGATCGCGGACGAAAATCTGCCGGAGAAATCGTTCTTCGCTGGTTTGAGCGTCGGCAATCAACTCGGGCATGGCCGGCATGGGTCGCTCCAGGGCGGGCTGATTCTGCCTATTGTATGGCATCGCCAATTCATTAGACGGCGGCCGACCACGGGCGCGTCTTGTTCTCGGTCTCCGTTCTCTTGCGTCCTGATCGCCCTCGCGATATCCTAATCAAACCGCCTGCTGGAATCGCCATGAATTCCCACTGGCTCTTTTCCTCGCTCCTGCTATCGCGCCGCGAAATGTTGCGCGCCAGCGGTACGGGTTTCGGGGCGTTGGCGCTCTCCGCGTTGCTTGCGGACAACGCCAATGCTCGGCCCGACGATCCGTTGGCGCCGAAGGCCCCGCATTTCCCCCCGCGGGCCAAGCGCGTCATCTTCCTGTTCATGCACGGCGGGCCGTCGCAGGTTGATTCATTCGATTACAAACCACTGCTCACGCGCGATCACGGCAAGCCGTTGCCGTTCGCCAAGCCGCGCGTGGTTTCCAGCGAAACCGGCAACTTGCTCAAATCGCCGTTTAGGTTTCGCCAATACGGGAAGTGTGGAGCCTGGGTGAGCGAAGTGTTTCCGCACATTGGCGGCGTCGCGGATGATCTTTGCTTCTTGCACGGCATGCACGGATCGAATTCGCGGCACGGCGGAGCGCTGCTCGAACTGCACACCGGCAGCGATACCTTCGTGCGCCCCGCGATGGGTTCGTGGGTCTCTTACGGCCTTGGCTCTGAAAATCGCAACTTGCCGAGTTTCGTCACGATCTGTCCGACGCTCACACACGGCGGAGTGAACAACTGGAGCAGCGCGTTTTTGCCCGCCGTCCACCAGGGCACGCCGATCGGCACCGCCAGCGTCGCCGCCGAGCAAGCGAAGATCCCGTTCATCCACGGCGACACCCCGCTGCCCGTCCAGCGCCTCGAGCTCGACTTGATTCAGGAAATGAACCGTCAGCGGTTGGCTCAGACCGGACCGGACGCTGCCATGGAAGGGCGCATTGCCTCGTTCGAATTGGCCTTCCGTATGCAGGCGGCGGCCCCCGAGTTGCAGGACATCAGCGGGGAAACGCAGGAAACGCTGCGGCTCTATGGACTCGATAATCCGACAACGAAGAACTTTGGCCGCCAATGCCTAATGGCCCGGCGCTTCGCCGAACGGGGAGTGCGCTTCGTGCAAGTCACGCACAGCTACAAATGGGACCAGCACGGCAACCTGAAGGCCGACCACGCCCGCAATGCTTCCGAAGTCGACAAACCCATCGCCGGCTTGATCCGCGACCTGAAGCGCCGCGGCCTGCTCGATGACACCTTGGTCTTATGGGGCGGCGAATTTGGCCGCACGCCCGTAGCCCAAGGCCCCGACGGCCGCGATCACAATCCGCACGGCTTCACCATGTGGCTGACCGGCGGCGGAGTCAAACCCGGCTTCCGCCACGGCGCCACCGATGATTACGGCTATTATTCCGTCGCGGGCAAAGTCCATTTCCACGACCTGCACGCCACGATCCTTCACCTGCTCGGCCTCGATCATACCAAGCTCACCTGGCGCTACGCCGGCCGCGACTTCCGCTTGACCGACGTGAACGGCGAGGTTGTGCGCGAGATCCTGGCTTAGTCCGCCGCACGCTTCGAGCCGTTGCGCTCGGGCGGCTCAGAACCTTTGAGGTGCCGCACGAAGAAATCCTGCATGCGCCGCGCGCCATACTCGCCGCCGTTGGTGTGCTTCAACCCCGGCATCACCAGCAAATCAAAGTCCTTGCCGGCCTTAATCAACGCATTGACCAGACGAAGCGTCGATTCCGGCGGGACGTTGTCGTCTAGCTCGCCGACGATTAGCATCAGCTTGACCTGCAACTTGTGGGCGTTGTCGATGTTCGAACATTCGGCATAATGCGGACCGACCGGGTAGCCCATCCATTGCTCGTTCCAGGAGGCTTTGTCCATGCGGTTGTCGTGGCAGCCGCATGCCGAAACGGCGGCCTTGTAAAACTCGGGATGGAACAACACGGCGCCCGTTGAGTTTTGTCCGCCGGCCGAGGTGCCGTAAATTCCCACCCGGCTCAGATCGTAGTACGGGTACTTCTTGGCGACTGCCTGGTGCCACAGAATTCGATCCGCGAAGCCAGCGTCCTTGAGGTTGTGCCAGCAGACATCGTGAAAGGCCTTGGAGCGGTTGGCGGTGCCCATCCCGTCCATTTGTACGACGATGAATCCGAGATCGGTGAGCGAGGCGAACTGCCGGGCCGCGCTGAAACGCTTGGGCACGAACGAGTCCTGCGGACCGGCATAGATGTACTCAAGGACCGGGTATTTTATCGCCGGGTCGAAGTTCTTTGGCCGTGAGATAATGCCCCAGATATCGGTCTTGCCGTCGCGGCCCTTCGAAACGAACACTTCCGGCGCTTCCCAACCGCGCGACTTAATCTCCGAAATGTCCGCCTCTTCGAGCTTGCAAACGAGCTTGCCGTCGGTCACGCGGCGCAGCTCGTTCACCGGCGGGAAATCGACGCGCGAATGGGTGTCGATGATGTACTTGCGGTCGGGCGAGAACTGAATCCGATGGTTGCCGTTGGCTTCGGTGAGCGCAACCAACTCGGTACCGTCGAAATTGACACGATAGTAATGGATCAGATATGGATCCTGATCCGGGTTCTTGCCGCAGGCGTTGAACCAAATCTGCCGCTTCTCCTCGTCGATCTTGTCAATGCCGCGAACGACATATTTGCCCGTGGTAATCTGGTTCTTAACCTCGCCCTTGGCAGCATCGATCAAATAGAGATGGTGCCAGCCGTCGCGCTCGGAACCGTAAACAATCTCGTCGCTGCGATCGAGATACTGGATGAACACGCGCCCGCCGTGAACGGTCCAGACGAACGTCTTCGATTGCTCGTCGATGATGTTGCGGGCCTTGCCGGTGTGCGAATCGACTTCGATCACGCGGAGACGTTGATGGCCGCGATCGACTTTTTGATAGGTAAAATGCCGCCCGTCCTTCTTCCAACGCGGACGCGGAGAGCCGAAGTCGATGCGGTCAACCTCGGGCTTGGTTTGTTTGACGCTGGCCACATCGAAAAGGCTCAATTCGAACACGATGAACTTGTCGCCTGGCAACGGATACTGCCGCGTTTGAAGTTTCGCACGTCCTCCGCCGGCCGGCGACGACTCAATCGTGTACACTTCCTTGCGCTCGCCCGGCTCGATGCGAAACGCAACCAATGTCTTGGAGTCCGGCGCCCAGTCGATGTTTCCATAGGCCAGGTTTTCCTTGCCATCCTTGCTGAGTTGGGTTTCTTTGCCGTCGGCGTCGCGCAGCCAGACGTTGTTGTCCTTTTGATGAAGGCGGTCCATTTGCCGTCGGGCGATTTGGGCGAGCGGTCCGGCGGTCGCTGGCCGCGCGGCGGCTGTTGCATCACGTATTGTTCGAGGTCCGGCGACATTCCCTGCGGCCACGGCGATTCAAGCCGGGCGAAATCCTCCGCGGGTTCTGGACGCTCAACCGGAGGTTCCGTCTTTCCGCCTTCGGTCTTGCTGCAGTCGTAAGACGTTAGATCGCACTTCCAGTTCGTCGCACCGACCATAAAGCGAATCGCCTTGCCGTCATCGATGAAGTCGATCGAATCGAATGGCAATCGATCCGACTTATGCTCGCTACCGGCCGCCTTCGAAAGCGACCCGGCCAATTTGGCATGATCGAATGCTGCATCCCGCTTACCTTTTTCCGCGTCAACCAGGATGAATTCTCTCTCTCCGCCGCGAAGATCGTTGCGGTACCAGAACTTCGTGTCGTTCGCATACCAATGCGGCGTGATTTGGGCTTTGTAAACGCCGCGATTGGGATCGGGACGGCCCGGGCGCTGCGGTAATTCATCGGCACGAATCGCGACGGATGTAAGAATCAAGGCAACGAACGGGACCACGTTGATGATTCGCATGGGACTGGTCTCCAACTCATTTGCCTGGTTTCAATTTCAACCGGTGTTGTGTCACTTCATTCACCTTCGCCTCGCTGAATGCGAGCGGGAAGTAATCGCCCTTGGCCCAGAGCGGCAACAAATCAGCGTAGTGCGGGCTTCCCGGTTGGCCGGATTGGCCGGGCGTGCTGGTTGCCAGGGCGCGGTCCCAGTCGGCGAGATCGAACAAGTGCCGATAGCTCGCGCCGTGAATCTGGTTGAACTGGTCGTCGAAGCGGGTGTTGTTCGGAGTGTTGGCGTCGCCAGAACGCTCGACGGGGCCGAGATTAAAGGCCTTGGCCACGTTGGGATCGATTGTGGCGAGCGGATGGCGGAGCGTGGCGGTATGCAACGCGCCCCAGCGCGACGATTGTGCTTCAGGCAGCGCTTTGAGTTGTTTGACGGCTCGCGCGAAGGTCGAGCGCATGAGTTCATCGCGGGCCTCTTTCGTACCAACTAGATTTGAATCGATCGTTTCGAGCGCGGACAGCATCACTTGCGGGCCGTTCAGCGCGTTGAAGGCGGAGCGCAATTCGGGCACGACATTTTGCGCCGCGAAATCGTGTTGCAGGGCTCGCAGCCAAAGTTCAAACAGCGGTCCGGCCTTCGAGTCCGCCGTCAGTTTGCCGTCCCATTCCACGAGAAGTTTCTTGTGCGGTTCCAGGTCTTTGTCTTTCAAATCCACGTTTTTCAACATCTTCGCCAAAGCCAGCCCCGGTAACGAAGCAACGTCGTGCTGGAGCGCGCGGAAATCGTCCAGCGCCCATTTGTCTTTCAAAGCGAGCGCGTCGCGAATCCGCTGAAACCGAAACGGCGGGGCGAATTCGTAGCCGATCTGTTTGTCGTAGCCCTCGGGCAGAATGTTGTGGTTGGCGGTGGCGATCCAGCCGGCCTTCGGGTTGAAGCTTTGCGGCAATTCGCCGACGTTGAGAAAGCCAGCCCATTCGTAATCGCCCTTGCCGGGCACGGGCAGCAGGCCGTTGTGGCTCTTGCGAATCGGCGTGGCCGCGGCCGCAATCCAGCCGATGTTGCCATCAACATCTGCATAGACGAAATTCAAGCCCGGTATTTTCCATGTCTTGAGCGCTTCGAGAAACTCCTTCTGATTGTTGGCCCGTGCCACCGCGAGCGAACCGAGATAGGCCGCCCCGCCCGGTTCATACCCGGCCCACTTCAGGGCGAACGCACGATTGCGAACCATGTCCTGGAACAGAACCGGCCCGTGCCGCGTGTAGCGGCGCTCGACGGTTTGTTCGGGCGCACCCTTGACGACGATCTTTTCGCGGACGATCGTCATCGGCTCCCAGTTGTCGCCAACCTTGTACTCGTTCGGCTTATCTGATTTCGTTTCCTCGACATAGAAATCGGCCTGATCGGTGCCGACGATGGTGAAGCCCCAGGCGATGCGCTCGTTGTGGCCAAGCGCGACGCCCGGCAAACCCGGTTCCCCGCTGCCGATGACATTCCAACCGGGCGCATGCAAATGGACGAGATAGCGCAGTGAAGGCAAGGCAATGGCCCGGTGCGGATCGCTGGCCAGCAGCGGTTTGCCGGATGTCGAGCGAGATCCGGTGACCACCCAATTATTGCTTTCGGTTTTGGCCGGTTTGAACGACAGCACTTTGACGGCTGCGTCGTAGTCCGCGAGGATGCGCTGATCGACGCCCTTGAGTTCGTCGCGGCTCAGCGGGGATTCGTAATCGCGCGGCGGATCGATCGGCGCGAGCCAACGGGCCTTCTCGAGCCCCACTGCCGCGATCAGCCGGGCACGTTGAATTTCATTGCGGAAGTTCTGCGACATGTAAATACCGGACATGCGGCCCAGCACGTCCTCGGGTTTCCATTTCGCCGGCCGGAATCCGAGCATTTGAAACTCGACCGGCAACTTGTCGCCCATTTGCTCGATACAGGCGTTGATGCCTTGCGTGAATGCTGTGGCGATTTCTTTCGTGTCGGGTGCATAGGCAGTCCATTCCGCGTCCATGGGGCCACGGAACTTCATGAGCCGGGCGAAGCGATCCGCTGCGACGTAGTCCGGGCCAAAAACTTCGGCCATCTCGCCCGTTGCTTGCCGGCGCCACAAGTCGATCTGAAAGAGCCGGTCCTGGGCCGCGACAAATCCCTGAGCGAAAAACAGGTCGTGGTCGTTCTTCGCGTAGATGTGGGCGATGCCCCAGCGATCGCGCTGCACCTCGACCGGTTCGCGCAGGCCCTGAAGAGTTGCTTCGCCATCAAGTTGGGCCAGCACGCTACTTGCCTTGGCCATCAATTCAGCGGGGGTTTCCTTCACACGCGGAGGCTGGGCCGGCAAGGACTGGGGAAGCAATGCAAACGGAAGCGAAAGCCAGAGCGCCAATCTCATCAATGCGCCTCCCAAGATAGGTGCGGGCGATTCTACTCCGACCGTTCCCGTCCATCCACCGACAAACGGCGGAATCCAGGATAGCGAGGCAAGCTGCCGAACCGTTGATTTGGGCAAAAGGTCGCCGCGGCCGCAAAATCGGAAAAAAGGTCAAGATCGGCACGATCCGGAGCGATGTATTGGGAGTGGGAAACTGCGCCTTGATTCAACGGATGACTGGAATGCGCAACGCCTGGCCGGTCTTCGGGCTGCTGGCGCTGTCGGCCGGATGCGCCCATAACCGTCCCTGCGCTCCATGCGAAAACCAGCCTTCCCTGGTCTTGCCGGAAACGCCGCGCGGCAACGTCGAAGCGAACATTCACTCGCTGCCGACCACGCCCATAGCCGATGCGGACAAACCCGCGTCCTATCGCGCGATGAACGCCGCGCAGTGCTTGTGTCTTGCAGTCGCCGCATCGCCCACGGCAAAGTTGCAACAAGAAGAGATCAGACTCGTCTCCGCTCGTGCAACGCCATCACCTGCCGGGCCAGATTGCCTTACCGCCTTGCGGCGCGACGTGTTGCTCTACAGTTCGCTGGAGATTCAGAACCAAATGGCCGGCTCGGCGCTCGAAGCCTACTATCGCCTCGCCGAAGCCGAAGGAAAATCCGATCTGCTCGCGCAAACCCAGACCGAACTTGGCAACGCCCAGCGCGAAACGCAGCAAATGGTCACGCGCGGCCTCAAGCCGCCCGTGACGCCCGACGTTTGGTCGCGGCAAATCCTCGGCGTTCAGGGCGACGCGATTCAGGCCCAGATGGCGATCGCCAAACTCAACGCCGACCTTCGCGGTTTGACCGGCCTGCGTAACAGCGGCGACGATTGGCGGATTTGGAATCCGGAGGGATATCAGGTCGCTGAAAAAACGATCGATGCCGACACGGCCGTCGTCGAAGGTCTCGCTTCGCGCCCGGAGTTGTTGCTGCTCCGCCGGCTGATCCAAGCATCGGGACCTGCGACGATGCCGATCATCCGCGACGTCTTGAAGTCGATCCATCCGCTCTTGGGCCTGGCGTCGCATCCGGTGCTGCATGTCCTGACGCAAGCGCTCGCGATCATCGGCGTGGAACCAGCGGGCGGGGCCGAGGCCGACGTTCGCCGCCGCCAGTTGACGCAATACCTATGCGAACGCGAAGCGGCCGTGACTGAAGAAATCCGCCAGGCCGTCGCCGCCCTGCGCTTTCGCGCTCAGATCGTCGCGCTGGCCTCCGCTCGCGAGCGCTCCTGGGCCGACAAGGCCCACGAGGTTCGCACGCGTCAACAACAAGGCCTTGCTTCCTTCGCCGAAGTGGCCTCCACCAATCTCGATTGGCTCAAAGCCCGCGGCGATGTGATCCAAGAAGTGATGGCCTGGCACGTGGCGTGGGTGAAATTGCGGCAGGCGCAAGGATTGCTGCCGGCGGATTGTTGCAATCCCGTTCATTGCCGTTGAAAATAGGTCTTCAACAACTGTTCCTTCAGCGTACCGTGTTCTTCCATCGCCGCCTTGAAGTCGGCTTTCGTCAAGGCATACGCGCCAGTGTCTTCGCGGGCCACAACCGTCGCGTTGCGCGGTTCGTCGGTCATCAAAGCGCGTTCGCCGAAGAAGTCGCCGACGCCCAACCTCGCAACGGTTTTCGCGCCCTCGCCGTCCTTTTGCATGATCACGTCCACGGCCCCGCGGCTGATGAGATAGAACTTGTCGCCGGGTTCGCCCTGCGCGATGATCCGGGTGCCCGCCGCAAACGATTCCTGCGTCATCTTCTCCGCCACCTTTGAAAGCGCATCAGGCGACAATTGCGTGAACAGCGAAACCCGGCTCAGGAACAGGCACGTCACCACCGCCTCTGTGACGACCACGTTCGACTTGATGCGCCCGTCGACCATGTTCACGATGCGCGTGGCGACATCGAGAATGCGGTTATCGTGGGTGACGATGAGACTCGTGCAGCCGTCGGCGGCGAGTTCTTTGAGATAGGTCACCACATCGCGGCCAGTTTCGGCGTCAAGCGCAGCAGTTGGTTCATCGGCCAATATCAGACGCGGCCGGTTGACCAGGGCGCGGGCCACCGCCACGCGCTGC
>JBGQCZ010000114.1:0-10697 GCA_041495645.1 Gemmataceae bacterium
ACGCCACGGTAATCCTGCACGATCCAACCCATCGCATAGGAAAGCTGCACCGTGTCCGGATTCAGCGCCTTGGCAACCTCGTTCATGGGAATGATCGTGTGCGGCTTGTGCGTTTCCTCCAGATTCTCTGCCTTCACCAACCGCTTGTTTTGCCAGGTTCCGTCGCCGAGTTGAAATCGCAGCCACTTTTCGAGATCGCAAGCAGAAGTGTGGATCGAGCCGGATGGGTTTGGTTCGGGGATTGGATAGCCGGGCATGACTTCCGCGCCGTCGCCGCCGAGTCGATGGCCCTTTGCCACGTTGGGGCATTTATCGAGTGCGGTCGTCGTCAGGCATGGTTTCATTCCCAACGGTTCGAGAATTCGTTCGCGGACGAAGCCCTCCCAACCTTTAGGATGGAACTTGCCCACGATCTTTCCCGCCGCCATATACATAATGCTCTGATAAGCGAACGTGGACCGAAACGGCCCTTCCAGCGGCATTTTTCCAATGCGCCGAATCGCCTCATCCTGCCCCCACGGCGCCCGGTACCACAGCAAATCGTGCCCGCCGACGCCCGTGCGATGGCAGAGCAGATCGCGCACGGTGACCAGCGCATCGGCGTTGGGATCGGCCAGATGAAAATCCGGCAAATGCTTGAGAACCGGATCATCCCATTTCAGTTTGCCGTCGTCGACCAGAATTGCCAGAGCAAGCGAGGTAAACGCTTTGGTGCAGGAAGCCAAGGGAAAGACGGTGTCTTGGGTGATCGCCCCGTTCGTACCAGCCGCGCGAACGCCATATCCTTTGAGATGGGTTTTTTCGGAACCGACTAAAACCAAGGCTGCGCCCGGCACATTCCACGCTTTGAGCGAGGCCTGAACTTCACGGTCGATGGCCTCCTGATCGAAGTTTTGCGCCATGGAAGTGGCGGCAACCACTAGCAGTCCGATTGCGGCGACAAACCACGAAGACATGTTGCAGGACCTGAAAAAAAAACGGCCCGCAACCGGGAAATCCGACTGCGGGCCGAGAATGTCATGTTTTAGCGTTGGGATCACAGTCCATAGAAGCCGGCGAAGCCAATCTTGCCGCCGCCGCCGCCAATGCCGCCACCAAAGCCGCCTTGGCCGCCGAAACCACCGCCAATTCCGCCACCACCAAATCCGCCCTGGCCGAATCCGCCTTGGCCAAAGCCACCCTGACCGCCGAATCCGCCCTGACCGCCGCCGAATCCGCCCTGACCGCCGCCGAATCCGCCCTGACCGCCGCCGAATCCGCCCTGACCGCCGCCGAGGCCTTGCAGGGCATTGCCAATGTAGCCGACTGCGGTCGTTGGTTGTTGGAACGTTCCGATGGCGCCTTGAAGCCCGCTGATGCTGATGAAGCTGCCGCCACCCTGGCCGCCTTGGCCGCCGCCGCCCAATCCGCCGCCGCCGAAGCCGCCTTGGCCGCCGCCGCCGAAGCCGCCTTGACCGCCGCCGCCGAAGCCGCCTTGACCGCCGCCGAAGCCGCCTTGGCCGCCGCCGCCGAAGCCGCCGCCGTTATTGCCGCCGAATCCACCGCCTTGGCCGCCTTGGCCGCCGAATCCCCCTTGGCCACCACCAAGACCGCCTTGGCCTTGCTGACCGCCTTGGCCTTGCTGACCGCCGCTATTCCCGCCAAAAATCGAGGTGCCCGCATTGCCCGAAAAACTCTGGGCGCCATTTCCTGAGGTTGGAGGTGTATTGGGGCGAATCTGACCGGGCCTCTGCTTATCGGGCATGATCTGATAGGACGGAATGAAGATCCTTCCGGCGATGTTCCGCTGTCCGACATCTTGTATCGGTCGCGTGCCGCGGACACCTACCTGTCCCGGGGGAATCTGCGCCTCGACTGCTACGGCCAGCGTACAGAGCGCGCCAAGCACGATGGCAATGCGTTGCCATGATAATCGGGTTTGCATGCGAGTCGACATAGTTAGCCTCTTAATGGATGCCGTGAGATCACGTGACAACCAGGGCTCACCCAAAAATGGCTGGCCCGCACCCTATCACTCCCCAAATAGCCAAACAGGTTGGCGAACGTTGTGTTGGTAAACATTACCCAGTTTTGCGCCAAAATGCGCAACCGGGGCGCCAACATTAATAGGTTACTGCCGAGTTGCCCCCCACGTCAAGTAAAAACCACCACCTTTACCGATTCGACGCTAATGAGCTGGCAAGCGGGCGATTTAGGGCGACTTTGCCATTTGTAACGAGTGAATTTCGCCAATCGGTGGCGACAATTCCCGGAATTCCGACTGTAGTGAATAGTCCGGTTATGCCGAATGGAAGGGTGGTAACCGAAAGGTGGGTTTTCCCGAATCCACACTTGACAACACGGCCTCGTTCGTTATGGAGATGCGACTTCCCTAAAGAAAGTTGCAGCGAACATGGCGGGTGGGACCGGACGGGCCAAACCACGACCGCGCCTCGGGGGATTGTGGCGCGACCGCTGGCATGTGGCAGCCGTCACGGAGGAGAACAGTCCAATGCGAACGAGAGCTGGCTGGATAGCGCTCGTACTCACGGGGGGCTTGGCACTGGCGCCGGTGGCGGCGAACGGCCAAACACCAGGTCTGGACATCGGCCGTGAGGATCCGATCATACCGCTGCCGATCTATTCGGCGCATCCGGAACAAGGCGGCTTTTACTCAGCCCTTGGCTTCGTGATGTACCGGCAGACGCGCGATTTGTCCGATCAAGTCATCGCCCGGCGAGGCTTCGTGGACGTGGACGGCAGCGTCCAGCGCGACCTCGGCGGTCGATACATCATCCCTGCTCCCGGTGCGCGGCCCATCTTCGTGCCGGGCCCCGCAGGCCCAGCGGGGTCATTCCTCGGGACGGGCGTGCCGGCCCTAAACGCTTCCGACCTGAACGGCACTCGAACGTACCAGCCAGGTCTTCAATGGACCCTTGGCTGGCGCGAACAGGATGGTTCGGCATTGGAATTCGTCTGGACGCACGTCAACGCGGCCAGATACCAAGCGGGCGCCGATGTCATTCCACCGGGCTTTAACGTCGGACCCCTTCTCATCGAGACGTTCCTGACCGCTCCGGTGTATAACTTCCCGAACAACTACGCCGGACGCCGCGATGAACTTGGCGTCGGCAATCCCGCAGCCACCTTCGGCATCTGGAACGCGGCCCAATCGATGACCATTGAGTTCGAGCAGCACTACGACCAGGGCGACATCACTTACCGCGTACCGCTCCGAAGCGACTCGGTCAGCCGCACCTTCGTCACGGTTGGTAGCCGCTTCGCCTGGATTTGGGAACGGTTCAAGTGGCGCACCGTGTCTCAGGACGCGCTGGGCCAATCCGGTCCCGACGATGTGGCGATCTATTCGAACATCGTGTCGAACCGCATGTACGGCCCGACGTTGGGCCTCGAACAGGAGTTCTACCTGGGCACGTTCGGCCGGGTGGGAGCGTTCGCGGTCGGATTCAAAGGCGACTTCTCACCGTTGCTCAATATCGTCAAGGAGCGGGCCTCCTACGAATTGGCGGACCGCACGACCGCGACCAAGCTGTCCCGAACCGAATACACGTTCGTGCCGATGGTCAGCGGCGACATCCAGATCACCTGGTACCCGATCGCGGGTGTTCAGCTTCGGTTCGCCTGGAACTCGCTGGCCTTCATGAACACGGTGAATTCGCCGCGGCCCGTTGCCTTCAACTTTGGCAACCTGAATATGAACAACGACTTCGGTCTGCCGCCGACGATCCCGGCGGCCGCCGACAATCATGCCATCTGGGAACGCAAAGCCCTCCGGTACTTCGACGGCATCATGGCCGGCCTGGCTTTCTCCTTCTGAGCACGTTCGCTCCTCTGGATTCGGGAAGCCGAACGAGCCCGCCTGTGCACCAGGCGGGCTTTTTTCATTTCGGCCAACTGCCAACCGACTACCAACTGCCCCGTGCCGATAGCCGATAGCCGATAGCCGACTACAATGGCTGCTCCGATCTAACCACAGTCTGAAAACGGCAGGAGCACTACGCATGGCCGAGGATCGATTCTCCTCACCCCCAAGCCCGCGCGAAGCGTGGATGTTCACGCACCTGTTTCGTACTTTCCGCGTTGCCCTCGACCCTCGCAAGCTGCTGTTCGCGGCCGCAGGTATTCTCACCATGTCCGTTGGTTGGTGGCTGATTTCAGTCGTCGCCTACGGCTTGTACGAGCAACCGAAGAAATCCAACTACGTCGCGGTGGAAGCCGACGAAGTGGCCGAACGCGACCGAAAGTTCAATGAGGACACCGACCTCTGGTTGCAATTCCATCGTCTCGCTGGGAAAGAATACGCGACCACCGACTACTTTCCGGAGAACGGCCTTCCGAAGACGAACCGCATGGTCTGGGGCGGAAAGTTGCGAGCGTTGCCATGGAATGAAGATCGCGGGCCAAATCCCTATCTGCTGGTCACTGCTCAAGTTGACCGGCCGTGGAAAAAGGACGAATTCGTCGATTGGTTTTTGAGCAGCGAACTCCCCGTGTTGCTCGAACCGTTGGTCAAATTCTTGACGCCGATTATCGAGTTGCTCAATCCCAACACGGGCACGTTTACCCGAACGTATTTGATGCTGATCATCGTTTGGACTATGGCCACGTGGGGATTTTTTGGCGGGGCGATCACGCGCATGGCCGCCGTCGAGCTGGCCGGCAAAGACACCGTGACCATGCGGGAGGCCGTTCAGTTTGTTTGCCGGCGCTATGTCTCGTATTTGCTGGGGCCGCTGGTGCCGCTGATTCTGGTGTTCGTCCTGGTCATTGTCGCGGCCGTTTTCGGATTGCTGCACATGATTCCGTTCATCGGCGACATCTTTGTCAGCGGCTTGTTCTGGCCGGTCATTATCCTGGTCGGCCTCGGCATGGCCCTGCTGCTCGTCGGCCTGGTCGGTTATCCGCTCATGTATCCGACCATCAGCACCGAAGGCAGCGATACGCTCGACGCGCTGACCCGGTCGTACAACTACGTTTACACTTCGCCCTGGAATTTCATCGGCTACAGTCTGTTGACGATTCTGTACGGCGCCGTGGTCGTCTTCTTCGTCGGCTTCATGGGATCGCTCACCGTCTACCTCGGCAAATGGGGCATGGGCAACACTCCGCTCATCAAGACGGCCAATCGAAGCCCGGAGTATCTGTTCATTTATACGCCCACTTCGTTTGGCTGGCGGCAGGTGCTCTTGGAGGACAGCAAGGGCGGAGAACTAGCGGCAATTGATAGCGGATTGACCATGCTGCGGCACAAGGTGGATGGGCAGACATTCGAGAAGCTAGCCGGCCCCGAAACAGAACTCGGCAAGCACAAGGCCCGCGCCGAGGCGGAGAATAAGCAATGGGTCGATTCGCTGTGGATTTACAACAAGATCGGCGCCGGCATGGTGTCGTTCTGGATCACGCTGTTGTTCCTGATGGTGCTGGGCTTCGGCTACAGTTTCTTCTGGACCTCCAGCAGCATGATTTACTTGCTGATGCGCAAGAAAGTGGACGAGATGGATCTCGACGAAGTGTATTTGGAGGAGACGGACGAAGACGACGTGTTTGGCGGTTCGCCGACGACGCCGTTGCAAACGATCACGCCGCCGGCGCCATCGGGCGGAACGAGTCAGATTCAAGAGTCGCTCACGGTCCGTCAGGACCGACCGGCCCCGCCGCCTGCCGATCCGCCGGCGCCGCCACCGCCGTCTCCGCCACCCGAAGGATCGACGTGAAGCTGATGCCCGATAGCCGATAGCAGAGGACCCTGCATGCCCCGGCCGGTGTTGTTGTTTAGCGGACCGTGGACCGACATGCCGCTGGAAGAACTGGCGGCACGCGCGGCGGATTGGGGCTATCAGGGCCTGGAACTCGCCTGTTGGGGCGACCACCTCGAAGTACAACGCGCCGTTGCCGAGACCGACTACTGCGCGGGGCGTCTCGACTTGTTGGCGCGCCACGATTTGCAAGTGCCGGTCATCAGCAATCATCGCGTTGGCCAAGCGATTTGCGATCCGATCGACTCCCGTCACCGAGACATCCTGCCGGACTATGTCTGGGGCGACGGACAACCCGACGGGGTTCGTCAGCGCGCGACTGAGGAAATGACCGCCACGGTGCGCGTGGCTCAAAAGATCGGCGCCGATGTCGTCGCGGGGTTTTCCGGCTCTCCTATTTGGTCCTACGTCGCCGGTTGGCCGGCCCCTTCGTCCGAAATGGTCGCCGAAGCCTACCGCACCTTCGCCAAGCACTGGGACCCGATCCTCGACGTCTGCCGCGATTGCGGCGTGCGCTTTGCCTATGAGGTTCATCCGGGGCAGATCGCCTTCGACTTGTACTCGGCCGAGACGGCGCTCGACGCCTTGAATGGCCGCGAGGAATTCGGCTTCTTGTTCGACCCCAGCCATTTGCACTGGCAGGGCGTGGATCCGGTCGAATTCCTGATGAAGTTCGCCGATCGGATTTTCCACGTGCACGTGAAAGACGCAGTCCTGAATTTGAATGGCCGGTCGGGCGTGCTCAATTCGTGTCTCCCGGCCGGCGACCCACGGCGCGGTTGGGACTTCCGCTCGCCGGGCCACGGCGGCATCGATTGGGAATCGATCATCCGCGCGTTGAATTACATCGGCTACGACGGCGCTCTCTCGGTGGATTGGAATGACGCCGGCATGAATCGCGACTGGGGCGCCGAGGACGCCTGCAAGTTCGTCAAGCGCCTCGATTTCGAATCCGCCCCCAAGCAGGATCAGGAGATGTTTCGCTAGCGAAAAAGGGGACATTCTACTTTTTCGCCAAATGATCCTTACGATCCGAATCGAGACTTTGGTTGGCGAAAAAGTTGAATGTCCCCTTTTTCGCGCTCCCAAGATTGGACAACCCATGATCACACCATCATCCGACCAGATCGAAGCACTGAAAACCGAATGGACCGACCAATTCGTGAAGATCAACCCGATCCGCCCGGAGTTGCAACGCTTCGACGGGCGCATCGGCCGCGTGGTCACCGTGAATTGGAGCGGCAAAGCCATTATCGACTTCGCCGATGGCGGCTGGTACGACATCACCGCCTCGCCGGAAATCCTCACGAAGGTGAGCGCCGACGAGGCCAAGGGCAAATACGATCCGACGGCAAACAGCGCCCAGCCGCACCCGGAGCGGCAGGGATAACGGCCGGACCATCCACCCTGTTGAAGTTCGCCGAACCAAACTAAATCAAACTTTTGGCCCTGTGCGCGAATTTCGTGTTCTGGACGCATCTCTTTGCGCCAACCAGACTTCCCACTCGCCCCTGACGCCCTCAAAAAGTTAGTTGGGAAAGTGGTGGTCGTCGTCGTCAAGTGGTGGATCGAGTGGCGAATCGGGATGCGAGTTGACTTGGCCGCGAGGTTGAGCGTTCCGCCGACCATGCCGATCCGCAAGATCAGAATTGAAGCAATCACGACGGCCTCCCCAAAGAAATGCGCGCACGCAAGGCGCTCGGGTAATATGACCCACATAACTATACATCAGTATATATCTCTTTGCAATGGCGACTCAAACGTGGAACGCAGTTTATTCCGTTCACGGCGTCCCGTCCGCGAGCCGGCGGGTTTATCTCACTGGGGTTGACTCATTGGCCGCGCTTGAAAAAACGATCTGACACCTATTTCTTGTGAAAATAATCGGTGTCAAAAAAGAATGATCGATGTCAGATCTTTTCGCCCCGCCGAAAACAGATCTGACACCGATTATTTCTGACACCGATTATTTCTCTTAAGGGCTGACTCCTCCCGTTCTTGTTCTGGCTCTCTTTCGTCATCGCCTGTAGAAGCCGATCATAGGGCCTGTCAGCGGCCTCGAACGGCTTGTCCGTTGCCATAACCACGACTCGCTCTTTCTCGCCGACGATGATCGATAGGTCGCGATCATTCATCTGCGCCGTCAACCCCGATGGGAACCCAAAATCCTGCTTTTTTGCTGGGCCAGGATATTGCATGACAATCGGGGCTCGAGGCAGTAAAATCTCTGTTATACTTCACCGGACGTGCTATATACCTGCCTGCCTGCGCTTCCTTTCCGCCTACCTGGGAGAAACTCATGCTAAGCATGCCCGTGGGATTCGAAGGGCCTTCGCTGTGCGGTAAACTATCGCGCCGGCAGCTGCTTCACATGGGCGGACTCAGCATGCTCGGGCTGGGCCTGCCCAGTGCGCTGCGCGCGAACGAACCGGCAATACCCGCGCGTGCTCGCGAACCGGGAACGCAGGCGTCCGCGTCCGATAAGTCCTGCATCTTCATTGTGATGGGGGGCGGTCCCTCGCACGTCGACATTTGGGACATGAAACCGCTGGCGCCGGCGGAAATCCGCGGTCCATTCAAACCGATTGCCACCTCGGTGCCCGGCGTGCACATCAACGAGTTGATGCCGCGCCTGGCCAAGCTGAGCCAGCACTACAGCCTCATTCGTTCGATGACGCACACCGCGCCGATCCGCAACCACCCGGACGCGATGCACAACTGCCTGACCGGGACGGCGAAAGCCCCGGACGACGCGCCTTGTTATGGCTCGGTGATGGCCAAGCTACGGCCATCCAAGCGCGTCCTGACTCCGTATGTCTGGCTGCATCGCTGCGATGGCAACACGACGGTTTTCTGTTCGCCGTTCATCTCACTGGGTGGTTTCCTGGGACGGCCCTACGCTCCTTTCTTCGCCGGAAATTCCACGAATCACCCAGCGATGCCGAATTTCCGACTGTCCGAGCTGGATTCGGTTGTGGGCACGTCGCCCCAGCGGACGCTCGATCGTGAAGACCTGCTTGGCCGGCTCGAGCCCTCGCTGAGCAGCACAACAGGCTACCCGGCGTCTACCGGCTGGGACGAGCTACGGCAACGCGCCGTGGAACTGGCGACCGGCCCGGACGGCCGGCGACCCTTTGACCTGGAGAAAGAGCCCGCCAAGGTGCGCGACCGTTATGGCCGCCATCCCCTGGGGCAATACCTGCTCATGGCCCGCCGGCTGGTGGAGTCAGGGGTGGGCTTTGTGAGTGTCAATGGCTGGTGCGGTTTTGCCCCGGGCGAGGGTTCCCAGGGCGGGGCCGCGAGTTTTACCTGGGACATGCACGGTGGCGGGATGGGCCAGGGGAATATCTTCGGCAAGGGATCCTACGGGCTGGGCTGGGCGCTGCCGCGACTCGATGAAGCGCTGTCCGCCCTGCTGGAAGATCTGCACGAGCGCGGTCTGCTAAAGAATACGCTGGTGGTCGTGGTCGGCGAGTTCGGGCGGACCCCCAAAATCGAAACCGCTAACGGCATCTCCGGCCGGAGCCACTGGCCGTCCTGCTTCTCGGCAGTGCTGGCAGGCGCCGGCATCGGCGGGGGCGTATATGGCGCGTCCGACAAGATCGGCGCTTACGTGAAGGACAATCCGGTCCCACCGCAGGTCCTCGGCGCTACCCTCTATCATGCGCTGGGTGTGCCGCTCGATACCAAAGTGGGGGCGCGTCCGATCACCACGGGCGAGCCGATCCACGAGTTGTTCAGCTAGGTCCGACGTTGGCCTCGACCGAATCTCCGTTATTATTTGTTCAAGTTCCGGAAGCGTTCGATGCCGACGGTGACATCGCCTGCCTGCGAACTCCGGGCGGCGAGCACGCCATTACCGATTACGTGGGCTCGTGGGACTTGCAACCAGCCTACGCTGCTATTTTCGAACGGCTAAGGTCCAACTCCGCCTTGGAAGTCATCGGGCTGCCGGCGATCGAAATCTACCAGACAACCCGAATTGGCCAGCGCCATGGTCTCGCGCAAGTTTCGATCGCGATCCCGGTCAAGTCGCGGAAATAATCGGTGTGAAACAATCGGTGTCAAAAAGAATATGGCACCGATTATTTACACCGATTATTTTTTGAAGGCGACCGTAGTGAGATCCATGCCAACTCAGGCTGGTCGCCTATGCGGAAATCCGAGAAGGACTCCTTCCTTTGCTTTGCCCGGCGGGGCGGCAGAGTAGACGACGATAGTGGAGTCGCCCACCCTGAGCGGCAGGCGCATGAATGCCACAGGCGCGGTTGCATCAAACCCCGTGACAAGATCGGCAAGGCCGTTTTGGTGGAGATCGATCTGCAGACCTTCATTGCTTAGTGTCTTGCCGGTTTGAAGGTAGAACTGACCGAATAGGTAATCGCCTGAGAACTCTTGCTGCTGCAACTTGATTGTTTCTACTCTGCATTGCGATCCGCATTTTTTGAATTCTTCAACCCGCCGATCTGCGTCAGTGGGAGGCATTGGAACGTCTACGTTCATTGCATGGTCTTGCTCCATAAGTACCGAGAATGGCACAAACAGGCTAAACCAAAGCGAGAGGCTGCAATCCTGTCGAACATCAAGGACCCAGCCATCCCTGTGATGATCCCGTTCGCCTTTGGCATTAAACCATGTTACGTGGCTCGTATTGTTGGCGAGTTCGAGTGTGGCATGGTCTGTTGCAGCGCCTTTCCCGTCAGCCAAGAGCATTGGGACGTCTCGTGGCAATGGGGGCCAAAAAATCAATCGCTTTTTTTGTGTTTGCGTAATGCAACCCAAGAGATGTGTAGAGCCAGAAGGAAGCTCGCAGGCCAAGATCGTCATCGGTGGCAACGGCATATGATCGGCGACAACTATCCTTCCGCTTCAGCGACAATCAAAAATCCGGTCCGCGATTGCCAGCGGCGCCACCGGGGAGCGGGCCAGGTGGCGGGGGCA
>JBGQCZ010000115.1:0-10636 GCA_041495645.1 Gemmataceae bacterium
AACCCCGACCTCCACCGACTTTGACCGATTTCCCCCGGCAAGCCGGGGGCTAAGTGTTCTGTCCGAGGCGCTGTTTCTTATCGAAGTCCTTCAGCGCGGCGACCAGTTCTTTCAGGTCGCCGGCGATGATTGCGTCCAGCTTGTGCATCGTCAGATTGATGCGATGGTCGGTGACGCGGTTCTGAGGGAAATTGTAGGTGCGGATGCGGTCGCTGCGATCGCCGCTGCCGATCAGCGTGCGGCGCCGCTCGGCCCGGACCTTGTGGATCTTCTGCTGCTGGCGTTCGTACAACCGGCTGCGCAGGACGCGCATGGCCCGTTCGTAGTTCTTGTGTTGGCTGCGTTCGTCCTGGCATTTCACTTCGAGTTCATCGGGCGTGCCTTGTTTATACCAGATGCGCACGGCGCTTTCCGTCTTGTTGACGTGCTGTCCGCCGGCGCCGCCCGCCCGCATCCGCTCCCATTTGATGTCGGCGTCCCGAATTTCGATTTGCGTGTTGTCTGGTTCGGGCAGCATGGCCACGGTCGCGGCCGAAGTGTGAATTCGGCCCTGCGTCTCGGTCTTGGGCACGCGCTGCACGCGATGCCCGCCGCTTTCAAAGCGCAACGACTTGAACACGCCGTCGCCGGAGAGGCTGAAGACGATTTCCTTGTACCCGCCCGCTTCGCCCGGGCTGAAGGCGATGTCCTCGACCGTCCAACCCACATCGCGCGCATAGCGCGTGTACATGGTGTAAAGGTCGCCGGCAAACAGAGCGGCTTCGTCGCCGCCGGTGCCGGCCCGGATTTCCACGATGATGCTGTCGAAGTCCTCTTCGGAGCTTTCGAGCAACCTGTCTTCGATTTGAGTTCGCAGGACTTCGCGGCGGCGGCGCAGGCCATCGAGTTCTTCCTCGGCATAGCCGCGCATTTCCGGATCGCGCTCGGCGGCCAGCAGCGATTCGGCTTCGGCGATCTGCCGTTCAAGTTGCTGAAAGGTTTGGTACGGCTTGACGAGCTTGGTGAGGCGGCCGTGTTCCTTCACGGTGCGCGTGAAGCGGGCCTGATCGGCGAGGACCGCCGGTTCGGCCATGAGCCGTTCCAGTTCCTGGTAGCGTTCGACGGTTTGTGCCAAAGAGGCCCACATGAGAATGCCAAGATTCGAGAATTACAAACGAACCGCTCGCGGCCGATGCGTCAGCCGCGAGCGACAGAGGTGTAAATCGAGAGATGGGCGAAGCTAACCTTCGGCCGGTTCTTCCTTCTTCTTGCGCTTGTCCCAGCCGTACTTGCGCTGGAACTTCTCCACGCGGCCGGTGGTGTCGATGAATTTCATTTTGCCGGTGAAGAACGGGTGTGAAGCGCTGGAAATATCGAGCTTGACCAACGGATATTCCTTGCCGTCGGTCCACTTGATGGTTTCGTTGGAATGCACGGTCGAGCGCGTGAGAAACGAGAAATTGGCGGCCGTGTCCACAAACACGACTTCCCTATAGTTGGGGTGGATATTCTTCTTCATGAGCACACCTGGCGAATGATCGTCTCAACGGAAATTCCATTGTAGAACGGCGGGCGGAATGCGACAAGATGAGTCGCTTCTCGTATTCACGCGACATACAATATCGATGATCAGAAACGGGAACCCGACATGAATTCGCTTGCTCTCTCCGTAACGCGGCGGCATTTTTTTGGGACTTGCGGGGTGGGCGTCGGCAAGGCGGCCTTGGCGTCGTTGCTGGTCGGGCAGACGCGCGGCGCCGACACGATTACCTCGAAAGCGCCGCATTTTCCGGCCAAGGCCAAGCGCGTGATCCATTTGTTTATGGCAGGTGCGCCCAGCCAACTCGATCTTTTCGATTACAAACCGAAGCTCACGGAACTCGAAGGCAAACCGTTGCCGCCGTCGGTGATCGGCAATCAGCGCTACGCGTTTATTCGTTCCGACGCTGGAGTGCTGGGGCCGCGATTCAAGTTTGCACGCCACGGCAAGAGCGGCGCCGAACTCTCGGAGATGCTTCCGCATCTGGCCAAAGTCGTCGATGACATATGCATCATCAAGTCGATGAGGACCGATCAATTCAATCACGCGCCGGCGCAGATCTTCATGAACACCGGGTTCGCGCAGCCTGGCCGGCCGAGCATCGGTTCGTGGGCCGTCTATGGCCTGGGCAGCGAGGCGCAAAACCTGCCGGCATTCATGGTCATGTCGACCGGCTCGGGCATCAGCGGCGGTTCGGCCAACTGGTCCAGCGGCTTCTTGCCGACGGTTTTTTCCGGCGTGCGCTTGCGCAATCAGGGCGATCCAATTCTGAACGTGACCAACCCGGCCGGCGTCGATGCGAAACTGCAGCGCGACACTCTCGATTTGATCGGCGATCTCAACCGCCGTCGGCTCGAGTCCGAGGGCGACCCGGAGATTGCCACCCGCATCGCCAACTACGAAATGGCCTTTCGCCTGCAAACATCGGCCCCGGAGTTGACCGACCTGCGGCAGGAAAGCAAAGCCACGTTGGAGATGTACGGAGCGGAGCCGGACAAGCCCTCGTTTGCGCGCGCCTGCTTGCTTGCCCGGCGGATGATCGAGCGCGGCGTGCGCTTCGTCAATATTTACCACGAAGGCTGGGACGGCCATTCGGACGTGGCCGGCAACCTGCGCGGCAATTGCGCGGCGACCGACAAAGCGTCGGCGGCTCTTGTCACTGACCTGAAGCAACGCGGCTTACTCGACGAAACCTTGGTGATTTGGGGTGGTGAATTCGGGCGCACCCCAATGGTGGAATCGAACCCGGCGTTGGGACGCAGTCTCGGTCGCGACCATCATCCACAAGCGTACACGATGTGGCTGGCCGGCGGCGGAATGAAGGCCGGCATGTCCTTCGGCGCGACGGATGAACTCGGCTTCCACGTCGTGGAAAATCCGGTTCACATCCACGATTTGCAAGCGACCATCCTGCACGCGTTGGGCTTCGACCACGAGAAACTGACTTTCCGCAACGCCGGCCGCGATTACCGCCTGACCGATGTTCACGGCGCGGTGGTTCGAGAAGTCCTGGCCTAGGCGACCGGCAGCAGGAAATCCGCCCGTAGCCGCAGGCTAAAGCCTGCGCGGGGGGCGCACGGCGCAGGCTAAAGCCTGCGGCTACGGGTGTTTTGAAATTGCCGCTCGCTTTGAGATTTATTTGATGCCGCGCATTCGCTTGCTGCAATCGGAGACGCGGGCGGGATCAATGCCCGCGGCGTGCATGATTTGCGGCGGGCCGGTCGCGACGCACGTGACCAAAATGTTCGTTACGCGGCCCAAGTGGACTTCGATTTTCTTCTTCCTCTCCGCGTTTGGCTGCGTGGTGTTCTTCTTTTTGATCCTTGCAGCCGGGGCAGGCGGGATCGGCATGGCGTTAGGCATTTGCGCCTGTCTGCCGCTGCTGGTCGGCATGATCGCGTTCGCCGTGATTGGCACGATCTCCACGCGGCGGATGGCGGTCGAATGCCCGATGTGTGAACGGCACCGAGGCTATTGGGTCTGGCGCGGGTTCTGGGTTTACGGCACGCTAATGGTGCTGACGATCGCCGCGATCGTGCAAGCGGTGCTAGCCCTGACCGATTCGATTCGGGGTTCCGCGACGGCCATCCTGTTCTTATGTTCGTGCGTTCTTGCCCTCGTGTGGGCCGTCGGATCAATCGCCATTCAGCACTTCAGTTTGAAGGCGGTGGCCATCACGGCCGACGATATCATCCTGACGCCGGTTCACGCCGCGTTCCTGGAACAGGTTCGCTTGGGCCGATCGAATACAGGAACGCAACGAGACCTTGGTTGGGATGAGTACGATCCGTACCCGCGCGTTCCCAAGAGGTGAATGCCCTTCTTCATTGATTTCGCCACTACCCTCCCACCCTCCCACCCTCCCACCCATCCACGAAATCACCGGTTTGAGCCAAAAACCACCCCGGCCTCCGCCGAAACTGGTTTCTGCTCAGTGACTTAAGGAAAGTTCGTGAAAGTGTTCACAATCCCTCTTTGAGCAAAAACTCATGGGAGGCGTCATTTGGCGCCATATTCTTCAAGAGCGCGCCGGTAGGCATTGGCGTTGACGTCGCCCTTGAAACGGGTCTGAATGTCGAACGCCGCCTTGAAGTACTTTCGAGCCGTTTTCGTATCGCCTTCTTCCAGTGCGAGCATCGCCCGCATTGCTTGCATCTCTGCACGCTGCCGATCGACTTGCTCGATTTGGATGGCCGCCCCAAACATGTTTTCCAAGTTCTCCCGCAGAATGGTGAAGTTGACGGCCCGGGCAGCCGTTTCCGGGACGCCAAGAGTCAATCGCAAGAGCGCCGCGGCCAGCAATTGAGACTTGACTTTGAGATCGACGCGTCGCTCCTGGGCGGCGATTTGTTCATCCAGGGCTTTGCCCGCCCGGGCATAGTCGCCGGTGGCGATCCAGATCACCGTTTGAAACGGCGCGAATTGTGTCCGAAACTGCTCTGGCACCTGCCTCAAGACTTCCTGGGCCTCCTCTGGTTGGCCCAACGCTAAATGGGTGCGAATCAGCAATTGCAACGTGGGCAATTCGAGCCGCAGTGATTCCTCGTCAAGTAATTTCAGGGCTTCGCGAACCAAACCACTTCCTAAAGCCAACCCGACCTGTTCCTGAACGGGCCGATTGCGACGACGGGCGTCGGCGAGCGAGATTTGGAAGTTATCCTGTGCCGCTTCCACGTCCCGTTGCAATCGGTCCAGTTCCTTATTCATCCCCGCCAATTCTTTGGGAAGATCGTCCTCCGACCGATTCGGCGGCGGGAATCGCTCATATTGAATCACCGCCTTCTGCAGACATTCCAGCGCCAGATCCCGTTCTCCGCGCAGCTTGTGCTCCTGATAGAGGGGAAGCAGAGTCAACGTGACCATCTGACCGAGCTCGGGCGACTGCTGTTGCTCGGTGGTGAGGCGAGCCAATGCCTGACGGCCGGCTACAACCTGTTGGATAGAGCGGAATTCGTCGCCGACACGCGGCAACATGGAAAGCGACAGGGCATGAATCAAATGGGCGCGCCCCGAATTGGGTTGCGCTAGCACGCCGCGCAGAGCATCGCGCGCGGCCAACACATTAAACGCGAGCGGCAGCGGATGAAAGCGGGCCATGACGCGGACGCGTTGTTGCTCGAAGGCGGGCGGGATTGGCACATCCAAGGTGGGGATCGGTCCGAGTATCGGATCGTGGCTCAAGCCACTACCAAGTATCGGGGCGCCCGGCGCCGCCAGAAACTTACCCAGCGCGCCGGCAATGCGTGCCACCGCCAGGTTTCGTAGGGACTGGTAGTTCGCCGTGCCCTCGGCAAACGGCTGCAATCGCAAATACATGAAAGCCGAATCGGTTTCGGGGGCCGCGGGCGGCGGCGGCTGGCTCAGATAGAAATCGAGGAATGTGCGTTTGATCTCCAGAGACGGATCGGGCGGCAATTGACGCGTCACGCCGAAAGTTTCCGGAGCCGGCACCCGCGGCGCCTTGGGTCCAAATGCCATCTCAACGAGATCGAGGCGCAACGGATCCGTTGGCGGCTCCGGGCGGCGCGGGTCCGGTTCGTGCCAACCAAATATCGCTGTTTTGCCGTTCTGGAACCACAATGACCACTCGATCGGATTCACCAGCATGACGCCGAAGTAGCGTGCGAATTCGTCGTCGCCCGCGTCGGCAATGATCACGTGGGTGATCCCGTGGCGGCGCAGCACCGCGGCGTAATCGGCGGGCTGCTCCACCCTCTCCGAGAGTTCCTTCAGTCCGCGTTTCACCTGAGCGTAGTCGCCGGAAAGGTCGCCGAGCAGTTGGAAGCGCAAATCCAGGAACCCCCTCTCTTCCGGGGCGAACCAGGCGAGATAGTTGCCGAGCCAGGGTTGCAGCGGCATGCCCTTGGCCCCCGCAGGCAACTTGCCTTCCTTCCGCCATTCGGCGATCTGCTCGGCTAGTTGTTGATAGGCCGCATTGGGCGTCACGTCCCAGCTCACTCGATAATCAGCGGCGTTGGCCGGGACCGTCGAGTGTAACCAACCCGGATAGGCAGCTCCGAGCGCCAGCAACCCCAACAGAATGGTTAACAATCGCCCGACGATTGAACCGAATGCAAGCATGCTTTCGGGAGTGACCGTGACGCCGCCTTTGGGCGCGGGCCGCGCGGACTCCGGGTAGGGCGTGTAGCGGGCCGCGGGGGGAGCCGTGGCAGTTTCGGTCGCCCCTGGCCACCAGGCTTCGCGCGGCTGATCAACGGTGAACGCCGTCGCAGCCGGTGTCTTTTCCGGTTCCGGCGCGGACAAGTGCGAAGCGCTCGGTTTGAAATGGGGTTCCGGCGCGGGGCCGTTTTCAAATTGACGATCGGGCCTACGCGCGAAGAACGCCTGGACGTTCAGCGCGATGATCGGAGCGGTCACCACCGCAAAAAACGGAATGAGTCGCCAATTGATCAGGCTCAGACCCAGAAACGCCGCCCAGATCAACAGCAACGCCACGCGCGGACGAATCGAGGTCATGATGAACGAACCCAACCCCACAATGGCCAAGACCAGATAGCTGTAGCCGCCAATGCTCTTGCCCAGCCCGGAGTTGTTCTGATACACGATGTCCAATGGCGACAAGAATTGGCCGAGTTGACTGCGTTCGCGTTGCATTTCGAGAACGACGTTGGCGTTCAGTTCCGTGGGTAGCACCGTGAACACATGGTAATGGTGTGGGCTGACCAGGCACGCAGCCAAGCCCACTACCAGCGTCAAGCACAGATTCTTGATCCGAGTCTTGTCAATCGCCTCGCTTCCTGGCATGAGCCCCTGAATCAATTCTCCTGCCAGGAACAGGGCGACCAGCAGCGGACCTAGAAAGAACCACGTGTCGCAATTGACCCAAACCACGAAAAGCCCGCTCAGGGTTACAGGCAGCCCCCAGGACGGCCAGGCACGCGACGATTGCAACACCATCAACGTGATGCCGACGAACAGATACGAAACCAACACTGGCTGCATCAACAGGCGCGGAGATATGGCCAACAAGGCAATCGCCACAAAAATGGCCGCAGCCCATCCGGATGGATCGACCTTCGTTCCCGGAACGATGCGCTTCCGCAATTCCGGCCGGGCCGCCAGAACCATCACCAGAGCCAGTAAGGCCATGAGACCGGCCTTGAAATACACCACGGCCGAATGGCTCGGCGCGAGTGAATACAGCTTGTACAGCACCAGGTCGAACAGCCAGGCATGATTGACCCAATACCGCCCGGCGCTCGCGTGGCTGAACGGATCGACGCCGAACGAATAGTCGCCTTGCGCGATTAGCCGGCCGGTGGCCAAGTGCATCCAAAAATCGCTGTTGCGCACGGCAAACGAAGCGAGCATGAAACCGAGCGCCATGAGCACCGGGACCATCAGCCATTCCAGGCCGCGGAGAAAGCGGGCGGAACGCTCGGCGGAAGCGTGGTGGGGGAGAGTCAAAGCCATCGCGGCGGGTCCTTTACGGAAATCTCGTGCAACTAAGTTATTACGTCGAATAATGAGGTGCAGTTCACGTTACGTGAGCCGGTCGGACGGACAAGGGCGTTCGCTCAGAGCGACGCCAACAACTCGCGGACCCTTTGCCCGATCAAGTCGCGCACTTCGCGGAGTTGATCCGGGCTCATGTCGCGCGGGTCAGGGATTTGCCAGTCAATGTGGCGGTGGGCGAGCGTGGCGGGGCAGGCGTCGCCGCAGCCCATGGTTACGGCCACGTCGAATTCGCCCGGCGGCATGTCCGCCAAACCCTTCGACCGATGGGTCGTCAAGTCGTAGCCAAGTTCCTTCATCGCTTCGACGGCCTTCGGATTGACTCGCCCCGACGGTCGCGAACCGGCGCTGAAGGCTTCAACGCCCGACCCGCCCAGCATCCGCGCGAACGCCTCCGCCATCTGGCTGCGATTCGAATTCTCTACGCACACAAACAGCAATCGTTTAGTTTGCTGACTCATGCGCAGCCTCCCGCGGTCTGGCAGCAGCCGGGCGCTTGCACGCCACGGCACAGTCCGACCGCCGTCAGCGCACCGAGCGTCGGCGCCGCCAGATAAATCCACAGATGATCGAGATGACCCGCGACCAGAGCGGGCGCCAGCGAGCGCGCGGGATTCATGGACGCGCCTGAGATCGGCCCGGCAAACATCGCTTCGAAGCCAATCACGGCCCCGACCGCCACACCGGCCAGCAAGCCTTTTTCCTTGGCCCCAGTGGACACACTCAGAATCACGAACATCAATACGAGTGTGAGAACGAATTCGAGCACAAACGACTGCATCGGCCAATCGCGGGGCACAGTCGCGCCAAGATGGGTTTTGTCGCCATCAAACAACAGCCGCAAGACCGCGCTCGCGATCAACGCTCCGCTGACTTGAGCGAATAGATACGGCGCCACCTGTCGTCCCGGAAACCGTCGCGCGGCCCAGAATCCAATGGTCACCGCCGGATTCAGATGCGCCCCGGATACCTCGCCGAGCGCATAGATCAACGCCAACACCACCAGCCCGAATGTCAATGCGACACCCACGTGCGTGATGGCCCCGCCAGTGACGTCATTGATCACGATGGCCCCGGTACCCGCAAAAACGAGAGCGAACGTCCCAAATGCTTCTGCCGCCAATTCCCGACGCATCGATGACTCCTACAGTCCATGCGCAACGACCCGAACTCATATCATACGCCTCATCCGCACCTCGTTCATCGGAGCCACCGCCATGTTTCATCGCTCCTTCGCGCTCGTCGCCGCTCTTGTCTTTGGTAGCGCGGCAACCGCGGAGCCGCTGACGATCGATCTACTTATCACCAATGCCCGAGTCTGGACCGGCGAGGCGAAAAAACAGCCGGAAGCGGCCGTTATCGGCGTACTTCAGGGTCGCATCCTATTCGTACAGACCGCCAACGAACCGGCGAAGAACCCCTTTGAGTTCGCGGCAAAACGTACGATCGACGCCAAGGGCCGGCGTATTGTTCCTGGCTTCTACGACGCCCATATTCATTTGCTCGGCGGTGGGCAGCGGCTTTCGCAGGTTGCGCTGAAGGATGCGAAAGACGAGGAAGAATTCGGTCGGCTCTTGAGCGAGTTCGACAAAAAGATGCCGCGCGACCGCTGGATGCTCGGCGGCAATTGGGATCATGACCGGGCCCTCAAAGGCGAACTGCCCGCCGCGGCGCTGATCGACAAATACGTGAAGGACCGGCCCGTGCTCCTTCGCCGTTACGATGGGCACATGGGCGTGGCCAACACCAAGGCCCTGCAACTCGCCGGAATCACTTCGCGGACTTCGAATCCGGTCGGCGGGGTGATTTATCGCAAGCCGGGTAGCGACGAACCGACCGGGCTTCTGCGCGATAGCGCCATGATGCTCGTTGACCGTGTGATTCCGTCGCTGGATGATTCGGAAATCGCCGAGAGCGTCCGCAACGCTCTGGCCGAGATTCGCGCCAACGGCATCACCAGCGCCGAGGACATGGACGGCAGCGATTCCGCCACGCGCCGCAAATTGTTTCACCTGTATCAGAAGCTCGACCAGGAAGGAAAACTCACCTGCCGGGTCGATTTGCGCTGGCCGCTGCTGTCGTGGAAGGAATTGGCCGACACCGGCGTGGCCGCCAACTTCGGCAGCGACTGGGTCCGGATCGGCGGCATCAAAGGCTTCATCGACGGCTCGCTCGGCTCGACAACGGCGAAGTTCTTCGAGCCGTATCTAAACGAGCCGGACAGCAAAGGCATCTTCATCACTCCGCCGTTGTTGCTGCGCACCACGATACGTCAGGCGGATCTGGCCGGGCTTTCCGTCGCCGTTCACGCCATCGGCGATCAGGGCAACGCCGAGATTCTGGACATTTTCGGGGAAACAATTCGGGCCAACGGCCCACGCGACCGCCGCTTCCGCATCGAGCACGCTCAGCATTTGCGGCCGCAGGATTACAAGCGATTCAAGGATCTCGGCGTGGTCGCATCGCTGCAGCCGTACCACATCATCGACGACGGCCGCTGGGCCGAAGGCCGCATCGGCGCCAAGCGCTGCGAAAGTTCCTATGCCAACCGCTCGCTGCTCGACTCGGGCGCCGCACTGGCGTTCGGCTCCGATTGGTCAGTCGCCCCGCTCAGCCCGCTTTTGGGCATGGACGCCGCCGTCAATCGCCGCACTCTCGACGGCAAACATCCCGAAGGCTGGTTTCCGCAGCAGAAGATCACGGTGGAAGAAGCGCTCAAGGCCTACACATGGGGCTCGGCCTACGCCGCGTTCCAGGAAAAAGACCGCGGCACGCTGACGCCGGGGAAGCTGGCCGATTTCGTGATCCTCTCGCGCGACATTCTCGACCCGAAAGAGCGCGACCACATCGGCGAAACGGAAGTGGTGGCAACGGTAGTTGGCGGGCGCGTGGTATACGAGAAGAAATAGAACGCGGATGACGCTGATGGCGCGGATTCACGCGGATCAGAATTAGCCCTGCGGCGGCACACTTGCCGCGAGAACCCGTTGAGGCATCTCACCGTGGCAGGGAACCACTTGGACTTTCTTGGACTTTTCCCGGTGTGCGCAGATTCTGGATTCTCGACCTAACTCGTTGACTGCCCGAATCTTCCGGCCCCCCCGCGAAGCCATCGAACAAATAGTCCAAAAAGTCATAAAG